>JACCYC010000199.1 GCA_013696665.1 Burkholderiaceae bacterium
GACCTTGGCGTTGACGTTGTCCTCGAATGCACCGGATTTTTCACCACCAAGGAGAAGGCATCCGCGCATTTGAACGGCGGTGCGAAGAAAGTGATCATCTCGGCACCGGGCGGCAAGGATGTCGACGCAACCATCGTCTTTGGTGTCAACCAAGGCACGCTGAAGGCGTCGCACACGGTGATATCGAACGCCTCGTGCACCACGAATTGCCTGGCGCCGTTGGTCAAACCGCTGAACGAAAAAATCGGGCTTGTCAGTGGGCTAATGACGACTATCCACTCGTACACCAACGATCAAGTGCTGACCGACGTCTATCACGAAGACCTGCGCCGTGCGCGCGCCGCCGCCCATAACATGATCCCCACCAAGACCGGTGCGGCAGCGGCCCTCGGCTTGGTGATGCCGGAGCTCAGTGGAAAACTTGACGGCTATGCGATCCGGGTCCCGACGATCAATGTGTCGATCGTCGATCTGACGTTTATCGCAGCCCGCGATACCACGGTCGACGAAGTCAACGCGATCATGCAGGCGGCCGCTGCCGGGGAACTGAAGGGCGTACTTGGTGTCAATGCAGCGCCGCTCGTTTCCAGCGACTTTAACCATGATCCGCGTTCCTCGATTTTTGATGCAACGCTGACCAAGGTTGTGGGACGACTGGTAAAGGTTTCGAGTTGGTACGACAACGAGTGGGGCTTTTCAAACCGGATGCTCGATACGGCTGTCGCGCTGATGGCGGCGGAATGAATAAAGGCGACCGCTTTGTGCGGCGCGGCGTTAAAGGCGACCGCTTTGTGCGGCGCGGCGTTACAGCACACTAGTGCGGCGTTTAACGCCGAGTGACCACTGAGTGCACGGCCTATTTCCACCGAAGGTGCGTGTGCGGTACGCCGTTAAGCTGACAGGCGCGTTTACAGGATTCTCGGTACCGTTGCGTAGGCTTTTTCTTGGCGTCCGCGTTACACCCATGGCGAGCACCTTGCATTTCGTTCGGCTGTCCTCCGCTGTCATGGCGCTGCTGATGACCGCGCTCTGTGCCTGCTCGGCACCCGCTTCGATGCCGCATAGCGACACTGCTCCCGTTATTGCAGCGCTGATCGTCAAGCCCCGCGTCACGACCAGCGACCCCGCGGCCGTGCTCAAGCCGATGCGCGCAACGCTCGGTGAGGCGGCAGGCACTCGATATGTGCGGGCGCTTGCCGGCGATGCACATCTGGTACACCTTACCGGCCCAGCGCAACCGGGTGAGGTGGCGCAATTGATCGAACGTCTGCGTAGCTCGGCCGCTTTTCAGTACGTCGAACTCGATTCGATGATGAAAATTAGGTAATACAGCGAACGCGTTTTTGAAAGGAATTTCGTGAATCGTCATCTGCTGGGTTTGGCCGGCGCCTTGTTAGCAAGCGTCGCCATTGCTGTGCCGTCGACAGCTCCAACTTCCTCCGGAAGAATCACGCCCAAGCAGGCGGCCCTGAGGGGCGTTGCACCTACTGCGCTCGCGCAGCCCGAGCAAATGGTGTCTCGCCTGATCGTCAAGCTTCGTGCTCCGAGCGCAAGCGAGCTCGCCCGTCCGATGTCAGCGTCGCGTGTGCAGTCGCTGTCTGCAAGTGCTGGCGTCGGCATGAAGTCGATCCGCGCGATGGCGGGTAGCGCCACGCTGATGGCTTTGGACACGCCGTTGCCGTTATCTGAGGCCAGGGCTGTTGCGGCCCGGCTTTCGCTTGATGCGTCGGTCGAGTACGCCGATCCCGACATCATGTTCAAGAAGGTGACGACACCGAATGACACGCGATTCAATGATTGGCAGTGGAACCTGTTTCCGCCCACATCAACCTACACCGGTGCTCTAACGACCGGAGGGACAAAGGCTGCCGTTGCTACCGGCGGTGCGAATCTGCCCCCGGCCTGGGACGTCACCACCGGCCATAGCAGCGTGGTCCTAGCCGTGATTGATACTGGCATCGTCAACCATCAGGATCTGAACGGGGCCGGTATCGCGCCTTTTAGCGCAACCTACGTTCCGAATGGCCGGTTCCTCGCTGGATATGATTTTATTTCGAGTGACGTGGGCGCCGGTAACAGCCCACCGTTCCCGGCCGACTTTGTATCGAATGACGGCGATGGGCGCGATGCCGATCCTTCCGACCCTGGCGACTGGGTGACAACAACGGAAGAGTCTACGTATCCCACTCAATGTGACGACGGCAACACAGGACCGCAGAACAGCAGTTGGCACGGCACTCACATGTCAGGCGTTGCAGCAGCCACTGCCAACAATGCCATGGGCATCGCGGGCATCGGGTGGAACATACGAATTCTTCCAGTGCGCGCATTGGGCAAATGCGGTGGTTCGCTATCCGACATTGCGGAGGCTATCCGCTGGGCAGCAGGGCTTTCGGTACCCGGTATCCCGAACAATACGACGCCAGCGCAGGTGATCAACCTTAGCTTGGGTGGTGGCACGACTTGTCCTGCGAATATGCAAAGTGCGGTCACCGCAGCAATCGCTGCGGGTGCAGTTGTCCTCGCTGCGACGGGCAACGACGGAGTCACCGGACTGTCCGCCCCAGCAAACTGCACAGGAGTAATCGGCGTCACCGCGCATACCATCAATGGCGAGAACGCCGACTACGCGAACATTGGTGCTGCTGGTGGCGCCGGACCGCAGCCAAGCATCAGTTCACCCGGCGGCGGTTCGCCGGTACTGCTGGGCGCTGGCTTGGGCACGGACGACCCGAACTGGTTCGGTTATTACATCTGGTCCACGATTCTGTTTGGCAATACAACGCCCACCAGCGGCGGCGGGTCCGGGGGTGCGAGTGTTGGGCCCGCGTATTCCGGGTTCACCGGCACCAGCGCGGCAACGCCTCAGGTCGCAGCCGTTGCTGCTTTGATCAAATCAATGATTCCGGCGGCGACACCCGCAGAGATTCGCAGCTTCCTTGTAACCAATGTGCGGCCACATCCACCAGGCGGGGCGTGCGCGACCGGCGGTGGACTTGCCGGCCAATGTGGACCCGGGTTGCTTGACGCGAACTTAGCCGTTCGTGCTGCAGCCGCTTCCGCGCGTCCGGTGATTTTTTCGCAACCACAAAACACATCGGTGTTCGAGGGTCAGACAGCGACGTTCTCGGTTGATGCAACGGGGGCCGGCCCGATCACTTATCAATGGCTTCGCAACGGCGTGCCAATTCCAGGTGCCATTGCCGGGTCCTACACCACGCCAGTCTTGACCATCGCCGCCGACAATGGCGCCACATATTCTGTGGTGATCACGAATGCAGTGGGCTCGGCAACCAGCGCATCGGCCACGCTTGGAGTTGCCGTCCTTCCACCGCCGCCGCCCGCCGGCGCGCCACCGCCGACTGGCGGAGGAGGTGGAGGCGGCACGATTCCTCTATGGCAATTATTTCTTCTAGCCGGCCTGATGTTCGGTTCGCGGATCCGCGGCCGCGAGTAGGTGGTCGTTACGCAAGGCGCGCCACCCGGGCGCCCTTGCGTTCGCAGTTGTTGCCCCATCGTCCAAAAAAAGCGGGTGCGGTACGCCTTTTGGGTGACCGTTGCGTGAGTCCTTTCGCAGGGTTGTTCACGTAAGCTTTCTTCAATCGTGCGTTGATTCCATTCGTCGGCTCTTAATCGAGTCGCGCACTGTATTTCGGCGTTAATCGAGCGATTGCGTGCTCGCCGCGCATTCAAGATGTCGAGTTACTAGCTCGAACTTTGCGAGAGGAATTATCGTGTTGCATCCAAGATTCGGTAGAGCGGTTGGGTTCAGTGCTGTCGCCGCAATTGCGAGCGCTGTTGTTGCGTGGCCTTCCGCCATCGCTCAATCGTCGGTAAAGATCACTGCCAAGCAAGCGGCATTGCTCGGCGTTGCCGCAACGGTGCCTGCGAGCGAAGAAACTGTGTCGACTTTGATCGTGAAGATGCGCTCTCAAGGCTCGCAACTCGCGCAGGTGCAAGGCGGCGCGTACGTCCGATCGATAGCAAACATGACCGGCCTCGGCGTCAAGGCCGTTCGTGCAATGAGCGAAAGCACTTCGCTGCTGACACTCGATGCCCCAATGAAAATGTCGGAAGCCAAAGCGCTTGCGGCGCGACTGGCGAGCAATCCGGCTGTCGAATACGCGGAGCCCGACGTGGCGATGCGGCCATTCGCAGTGCCCAACGATCCGGACTTTCAATTCAAACAGTGGAATCTTTATCCACCGCTGTCGGTTTACACCGGCAGTAAGGTCGTCGCGATGGGTCAACCTCCGGCGACCGACTCCGCTCCTGCAGCGGGTGCGGCGAACCTGATCACTGCGTGGGATCGCACCAAAGGTGTCGACACCGTGGTCGTAGCAGTGATCGATACCGGCATCGTGAATCATCCGGACCTTAATGGCTCTTCTGTGGCTGGTGCCTATACCGCCGGGGGACGCTTCCTGGCTGGCCATGACTTCGTATCCTCGGACGCCCTCGGGCTGCCGGCAAACTTCGTATCCAATGATGGCGGCGGACGGGACGTGTCGCCACTAGATCCGGGCGACAACATAACGGCGGGTGAGAGGGCTAATCCTCTATGCAACGACAACACGCCCAATCAACAGAATGTGAATGCCAATAGCACCTGGCACGGAACCCACAGCGCAGGTGTCGTAGCGGCGACTGCCGACAACACAGATGGGATCGCGGGCATCGGCTGGAACGTCAAAGTGCTCCCGGTTCGTGCCCTCGGAAAGTGCGGCGGTGCGATGTCGGACATCGCCGACGCGATTCTTTGGTCAGCGGGTTTGACGGTTACCACTGCACCAGCCCCACCCGCTAACACGAACCCTGCGCGAGTGATTCTGGTGGGTGCGGGTGGCAAAGCAGGCCTGGCTTGTAGCCAGACCTTGCAGAGCGCTATTGATGCCGCGATCGCTGCGGGTTCGGTGGTTGTTGCGGCGACGGGGAATGAAGGCGTGTTCGACTTGGGCGCGCCGGCAAATTGCAACGGCGTAATTGCCGTGACCGCGCACGCGATCAACGGCGAGAATGCGTCCTATTCGAATATCGCACCCGCTAGCGGCGGCGCGCAGGTGAGTGTCAGCGCAGCCGGCGGCGGTTCCCCAGCTTCGCTGGGTGCGCTAGGCCCGATCGACAATCCGGCGTGGGACGGCTATTACATCTGGTCGACTGCAACCAACGGTACAGGCGGGCCCGGAACGCCGTCGATCAGCGGCAGAATCGGAACCAGCCCCGCTGCGGCGCAAGTCGCGGCTGTGGCTGCTCTGATCAAGTCAGTGGTTCCCGGTGCAACGCCATCGCAAGTCAAAAGCGCCATCATGACCAGTGCTCGCCCGTTTCCGGAGCTAAGCTCATGTGCCCCAGGCCGGGTTTACGCAGGCCGCTGCGGCACGGGCATGCTCGACGCAACGCGCGCTTTGCAAGCTGCCGGACCGCCGGTGATTGTCACGCCGCCGAAAGCTATCACCGTCGCTGCAGGTGCGGCGGCGTCGTTCACCATCGATGCAGTCGGCGTGGTCAGCTACCAGTGGACGCGCGCGGGAGTCCCGATCGCCGGGGCGACCAGTGCTTCGTACACAACGCCGGCGCTCGCTGCGGCTGACAATAACGTCGGCTATACCGTCGTGATGACGAACTCGTTCGGTAGCACCACGAGCCCCGCTGCCATCGTGACGGTAAGCGGTGGTTCGAACTCGCCTTCGGGCGGCGGTGCGCTGCCCCTTTGGCAGTTGCTACTGATGTCAGGGTTGCTGCTGGCGGGTCGCGCGCGCGTCGGCAGTCACAAACAGTAGGCCGAGCAAGGTGCCGCACGCCGCGCCGATCAGGTGCGCTTGCGGCACAACTCCCGCGCCAAGCCACTCCGCATAGGGTGTCGTGGCGTCGCCGGGCTGTTCAAGCACTACCTTGATCCAGCCGCCCAGCCACAACGCTGCAGGCAACCAGAGTCCACGCATGCGCAGTCCGCGAGCATTGATCAGCCAGACGGTCGCGCCGGCAAAAAATAGTCCGTGCAACGCACCCGACAGCCCGCGATACCAAACGATCGACGGGTAGAACCCCGCAAGGCCTGCGCTGATTGCGAGCGCTGCGCACCATAGCGTTACTAGCTGGCGACGCGCCGTCAGGTCCGGAGTAAATAGCCGCGCCACCACCCAGAGGGCTACGGCATTGATCAGCGCATGTTGCCAATTGACGTGCACGAAATGGCCGCTCAGCCAGCGCCAGGGCTCGCCGCTGACCGCCGTGTTTCGATACTCGAGCGCGGCCGCGTAGGGTGTCGCCTGCAACAGCAGCATCAGCATCGCTAATGCCAACGCAACTACTTCGGCGCGTGACAGTGCAATTGCTTTCACGGGTTCGCTTTCATCTTCCTATAATGCCCAATCCCATATTGATCGTGCTGCAGATGTGCCCACGGCAGCGCGACCCGCAAAGCTCCACGTTATGCATGTGAATACTCTGGACCACTTCGTTGCGAACGGGCAGCTTGCCGGACGTCGTGTTTTCATTCGCTCCGATTTGAATGTTCCGCAGGACGATGCTGGTGCGATCACCGAAGACACTCGTATTAGAGCGTCGGTGCCGGCGATACGTACCGCGCTGGCGGCGGGCGCTGCGGTGATGGTGGCTTCGCATCTGGGCCGCCCGGTGGAGGGTGAATTCGATGTGAAGTATTCGCTTGCGCCTGTTGCACGCAGGTTGGGCGATTTACTCGGATTCGAGGTGCCGCTGCTGCGTGACTGGGTCGATGCGGTAGCCGTGTCGCCCGGTCAGGCCGTGTTACTCGAGAACACGCGCTTTAACCGAGGTGAAAAAAAGAATGACGAGGTGCTTTCAAAAAAGATGGCTCGGCTGTGCGACGTTTACGTCAACGACGCATTTGGAACCGCGCATCGCGCAGAATCTTCGACGCATGGCATTGCCAAGTACGCTCCACTCGCGTGTGCCGGTCCTTTGCTCTCGGCTGAAATCGATGCTTTGTCCAAAGCACTTGGCGAGGCAAGGCGACCTGTGCTGGCAATCGTCGCGGGCTCTAAGGTATCGACCAAGCTCGGCCTGCTTGATAATCTGGCGCAGAAGGTCGACTTGCTGGTGGTTGGCGGCGGCATCGCCAACACTTTTTTGCTGGCGGAAGGATTCGCCATCGGCAAGTCGCTCGCCGAACCCGGTCTCGTTATCGAATGCAAACGGGTCCTTGCGACTTTAGGTGACAAGGGTGCCACGCTTCCGTTGCCGATTGACGTGGTCGTTGCAAAAGAATTATCAGCCACTGCGGTGCCTACGATGCGGCGCGCCGACGACGTTCGGCCCGACGAGATGATTCTGGACATTGGCACGCAAACGGTGCTCGGCTTGACGCATATGATTCGAAGCGCCGGGACGATCATCTGGAATGGCCCCATCGGTGTGTTCGAGTTCGATGCGTTTGCCGAAGGCACCCGGCAAATGGCGCTAGCCATCGCCGAAGCCACCGTCAATGGCGCATTTTCGATTGCCGGCGGTGGCGATACCCTTGCCGCAATTGCAAAATATGAGCTTGGCGATCGCATCAGCTATATCTCGACGGGTGGCGGCGCTTTTCTCGAGTACCTTGAAGGAAAGACATTGCCGGCTATTGAGGTCCTCGAGCAGCGCGCATCCTAGACAAGCGCAGAATGCACCGACGATAGCGCGGCCATCCAATCCTATGCACTTCGAACAACATGCCACGTAGCACAAAGATTGTTGCCACCCTGGGCCCAGCGTCGAGCGACGCGCTGGTGCTGGAGCGGATGCTGGTCGCCGGGGTCGACGTCGTGCGTTTCAACTTCTCGCATGGCTCTGCCGAAGACCACCTTGCGCGCGCTGTTCTGGTTCGCGAGACCGCCGCAAAGCTCGGGCGTGACATTGCGATCATGGCGGATCTGCAGGGTCCGAAGATCAGGGTCGGCAAGTTTGAAGGCGGGCGTGTGGTGTTGCGCGCCGGGCAGAAATTCGTGCTCGACGCCAGTGCGGCACTGGGCACCGAAGAGCGAGCGGGGCTAGACTACAAAGACTTGCCTCGCGAAGTAAAGACCGGCGACACACTGTTGCTGAACGATGGTTTGATTGTGCTCGATGTGGAGCGTGTGATCGGTACTGAGATCCACACAATGGTGCGTATCGGCGGCGAGTTGTCGAACAACAAGGGGATCAACAAGCTGGGTGGCGGGCTATCGGCGCCGGCGCTGACGGGCAAGGACGTGCGCGATATCGAAACCGCCATGCAGTGCGGAGCGGACTACGTCGCCATATCGTTTGTCAGAAGCCGTACCGACGTTGAAATGGCGCGGCAACTCGCCACGATCGCCGGTGAAAAGCACGGCATCAAGCCGCAGATCATTGCGAAGATCGAGCGCGCCGAGGCGATTCCGATGTTGCGGGAAATACTCGATGCGGCCGACGGCATCATGGTCGCGCGCGGAGATCTCGCCGTCGAGGTTGGAAATGCGGCGGTGCCCGCGCTGCAGAAGCGCATGATCAAGATGGCGCGCGAAGCCAACAAGCTGGCGATCACGGCCACGCAGATGATGGAGTCAATGATCCACAACGCATCGCCGACGCGCGCCGAAGTGAGCGACGTTGCCAACGCTGTGCTCGACGGCACCGACGCCGTGATGTTGTCGGCCGAAACTGCTTCTGGAAAATATCCGGTCGAAGTGGTCGAGACGATGGCGGCGATCGTGCAGGAAGCCGATAAGTCCGAGCAGGTCGAACTCGATCTGCAGTTCGTCAATCAGACGTTCAACCGTGTGGATCAGTCGATCGCTTACGGGGCGCTCTTTACGGCGTTCCACCTGCGTTGTGCCGCCATCTGCGCGCTCACCGATTCGGGCTCGACTACGCTGTGGATGAGCCGGCACGACATTGACATCCCGATATTTGCATTGACTCCAAGAGCGTCGACCGCGCGGCGCCTCGCGCTTTATCGCAATGTGCGGCCCTTGCACTTTCAGGTGCATACCGATCGCGATGAGTCGCTTGCCGATGCCGAACGGTTGCTGCTCGACAAGGGACTCGTAAAGCGCGGGGACCTGATTGTGCTGACCGTCGGCGAGCCGATGGGACAGCCGGGCGGAACCAACGCGCTGAAGATCGTCAGGGTAGGCGAGCGCTTATGACGGTTGGCCGCCAGGGGCCTAAGCGTTCCGCCGCGACGATCACGCGCGCCATGGTCCGCAGCGCTTGCACCCTCGTATTTTTTTTCGCGTTCGGCGCGCACGCATCCTTGCCGGCACGTCCGGCGGGCGGACTGGCGCCAGGTTTGTCCGAGTTCACCGCGCGATCGTTGCAGCACGACTTGAGCGAGGACTTTGCCACGGCTGAGCGGCGTATCGAAGTCCAGCAGCGCGCCTGGCAAGTCGTCGCCGACCGTCACTACGACCCAACGCTGAACGGAATCGACTGGCAGGCAGTGCGCGAGAAGTATCGAACGGCCGTCATCGCCGCAAAAAGCGATGCCGAGATGTACGTGGCGTTGAAGGCGATGGTGCGTGAGTTGAAAGACTCGCACACTCGCATCGTCACCCCGCGCGAGAGCGCGGACTTTCGCCGCTTCGCCGTAATGGCTTCGGGCATTTCACTATCGGTGATTGATGATCAATTGCTCGTCATCGAAGTCGACCCGGATTCGCCGGCTGCACGGGCCGGCGTTCGCAAGGGTGATGCCATTATCGCGATCGACGAGCACCGGTTTGACAGCGCTTTTCTACGCCGTGCGCGTGACCTTCCCATCGGCGCGCTCGATGTGGTGTCTTCCGAAGCCGAGCCGGCGCGGCAGGATGAAGCGGCGCGATTTACGCAATTGCGTGCCGTGCGGCGTGCCCTGCAGCGCATGCCGGACGCTTTGCCACGCCCGCAGCAGTTGATTTTGCAGCGCGGTGTCGATGAACAAACCGCTGCGCAGTTGAGCGTGACCTTGATGCCGGAGCCGCTGGTGCGGCCGCCGACTGTGACGGCCTCGATGTCGGAGGCCGGTGTGGCCGTGCTCAAGCTCAATCGCTTTTCTTCACGTAATCGGGACGATGTTGCGCGGGCGTTGCGTCAGCTCGCCGATGCGCGCGCTCTAGTCCTTGATCTGCGGGGCAACGGTGGCGGCGAATTTAGTCAGTTTATCTGGCTGGTTCGCCATTTTCTGCCTGAGCCACGAACCGTCATGACCCAGCTGTCACGGCGTGGCGAAGGGCAAAGCGCAAGGGAGCTTCGCATTACGCCGGTCGATAATCCTTTTCTTAAGCCGATTGCAGTGTTAACCGATCGACGCTCGGGTAGTGCATCCGAACTCACCGCGACGACGCTGCTCGAGCAGCGTGACGCGTTGATCGTTGGCGAATCGACTTGTGGGTGCGTAGTTGCCGTCCGTTCGGAATATGTACTCCCTGGCGCGGGCGGGGTCCGCGTATCGGAGACGGGGTTTCGGTCTGCGCACGGCCGCCGCATGGAAGGCGAACCGCTGACACCGACGATCTACGCACCCCCAACGCTTTCCGATTTGCGCGCCGGACGCGATCGCGCTCTGGAGATCGCCGAGAAAGCGCTGCTGGATCGTTTGTTGCTCAGCACTTCGTTGCAGTAAACGCTGCCGACAGCGTTTATTAACATCGACCCGTTAACAATCAAGGAGATTCCCATGGCGTTGGTTTCGATGCGGCAGCTGCTGGACCATGCAGCCGAAAACGGCTACGGCGTTCCGGCCTTCAACGTCAACAACCTTGAGCAGGTACAGGCCATCATGGAGGCCGCGCACGATGTCAATGCGCCGGTCATCATGCAGGCGTCTGCGGGTGCACGTAAGTATGCTGGCGAAGCTTTCCTGAAGCACTTGATACAGGCTGCGATCGAATCGTATCCAGCGCTTCCGATTGCAATGCATCAGGACCACGGCCAGTCACCTGCGGTATGCGAAGGTGCGATCAATCTTGGATTTTCTTCGGTGATGATGGACGGGTCGTTGCGCGAGGACGGCAAAACCGTCGCGGATTACGAGTACAACTGGCAGGTGACCAAGAAGGTGGTCGACATGGCGCACGCTCGCGGGGTCAGTGTCGAAGGAGAACTCGGCTGCCTCGGCTCGCTCGAGACGATGCGCGGCGACAAGGAAGACGGTCATGGCGCCGACATCACGATGACCAAGGAGATGCTGCTGACCGATCCGGATCAAGCCGCAGACTTCGTTGCACGCACGCAGCTCGATGCTTTGGCAATTGCCATCGGTACCAGTCATGGCGCGTATAAATTCACGCGCGAGCCGACCGGTGACATTCTGGCAATCGACCGGATCAAGGCGATTCATCGCCGCATCCCGAACACACACCTGGTGATGCATGGCTCGTCTTCGGTGCCGCAGGATCTGCTGCGCGACATTCGCGCGTACGGCGGCGAGATGAAGGAAACCTACGGCGTGCCGGTTGAAGAGATTCAGGAAGCGATCAAGCACGGCGTGCGCAAGATCAACATCGACACCGACATTCGTCTTGCGATGACGGCGGCGATTCGCAAGTTTCTGCACGAAAACCGCGGCCATTTTGATCCGCGCGACTATCTAAAGCCTGCGCGCGCCGCTGCCAAAGAGATTTGCAAGCAGCGCTACGTACAGTTTGGCTGCGAAGGACAGGCGCGGGGAATCCAGCCGTTGCCGCTGACGACGATCGCGCACAAGTACACGACAGGGGCGTTGTCGCAGCACGTGCATTGAGGACATTGTTGTATTGGGTGCAGCAGCAGCGGCTGGCGCAGCTGCGTTGCCTACGTCGTCGGGCACTTCGTGCCTTCTCTGCGGTGCTCGCCAAGCGCGCGGGCCCGTAAACTCGCTTCGCTCAGACAACGGGCCGAAAAGCCTCGCGCCCGGCTCCGCTCCTCGACGACGACTCAAAGGCGGTGCAGCTGCGCCAGCCGCTGCTGCGTGACTCTATCCCGGCGAGGTGATTTTTCTTTACCCCACAATCGGAAACGCTTTGCTCGCTGTGACCAAGCGAGACCGGCGTTACATCGTCCCGCGCAATCCCAACCGATCGATCGTTACCCGCTCCGCGTCAACCATCTGCCGCGCGTACTTTGTGTACTCCTCAGGCCCCATGTAAATCACCGACTGATCGAATCGATCAAGGATCGCCGTGACTTTGGGATCCTCGAGCGTTTTTCGGAATGCGTCGTGCAACGTTTTGACGACCGAGGGATCCATCCCCGCTGGTCCGCCGATCCCGAACGGCGAGTCCGAGACTGTGTCATAACCCAGCTCGGCCAGTGTCGGCACCTCCGGCCACTTCTTGGTGCGCTTTGATCCGTAGGTCGCAAGAAGCCGAAGCTTGCCGGCTTCAACATGTGGCGCCCAACCGGTCGAGTCACTGGCTGCTTGGATATGACCGCCCAATATGGCGGTCATCATGTCGGCGCTGCCCTTGAAAGGAACGTGCGTCAGCTTGATGCCGGCTTTCGCCGCAAATTCTTCCATCACCAAATGCGGTGTTGTCCCGGTGCCGGTGGAGCCGTAGTCAATCTTGTTTGGATTTTTCTTTGCGTCTTCAACAAACTCCTTCAACGATTTCCACGGTGCGCCGGCGGGCACGGCCAGACCGAACGTGTACCCGGTCATGTTGATAATGAAGGTGAAGTCGCGTAACGGCTCGAGCTGCGGTGTCTTCTGCATATGCGGAATGCGGAACACGCCGAGCGGGAGCTGCGACAGGGTGTAGCCATCGGGCTTCGCGTTTTTCAGCGCCACAGGCGCTAACGTTCCACCCGCACCCGGCTTGCTGTCGACGACGATCGGCTGGCCGAGCGTTTTTGATGCCGATTCAGCGAATGCACGTAACACTTGATCGGTCGGGCCACCGGCGGGGAACGCGCAATACAGCGTGATCGGACGCGAGGGGAAGCTTTGCGCTCGCAATGATGCGGTGGGCAGTGCGGCGGCAGCGCTCGCCAGCAAAACAGTACGCCGGTCCATCGTGTCTCCTTGAAATCGTTATGCGGCGAGTATAGGAGATGAAGTGTCACAGCGCGCCGAGGAAACCCTTAACCGCCGCCTCAAAAGCAGCCGGCTGCTCGATGACGCTGATGTGCGACGCGTCGGGCAATACGATCAGAAGTGCTCCGCTGATCTGCTCGGCGATCGCCTGCGACATCGCGACCGGCGCCCCCTGATCGAGCGCGCCGGCGATCGCCAGTGTCGGAACACGTATCTGCGCCAGACGCGGCAGCGTGTCGACGTTCATCACCGCGTGGCAGCAACCGATGTAGCCGCCGGCGTCAGTCGCCAGCAAGCGCCGTCGAAAACGCGCAACGATGGCCGGCTGCGCTGCGCGAAACGCTTCGCTGAAATATCGGCCCAGCACTGTGTCCGCGATCGCCTGCATGCCGCCGTTGCGGACCGACTCGATGCGCTGCTGCCACATCGGTTTCGCTTCCGGCCCGTACCCGCCGCTCGAATTCGCGATGACCAACGTTTTGATCAGCTCGGGCCGGCGCAGCGCGAGTTCCTGGCCGACCATGCCGCCCATCGAAAGGCCGATCCAGACGACCGGCGTCGACGTGCACGCTGCGATGACGCTTGCGGCATCGTCCGCAAGCTCCGCCATCGTGTAGGCGCCGTCGGGCACGTCGGAATGACCATGGCCGCGATGGTCGTAGACGATCACGCGATGCGTGTCGGCGAGTGCATTGGCCAGCTCATCCCACATCGAATGGTCGCAGCCCAGCGCGTGACTGAGCACGATCGTCTGCATCGTCGCATCGGGCTGGCGCGGCTCGCGCTCCGTGAAGTACAACGATGGTTTTCCGCTGGTTCTGCCTGCACGGCCGACGCCCGGGTGCGCGGCATCGATTGGATCGGCATGCTCGAGCTGAAGTCCGACTTCGCCCGCAATTTTCCTCGCATGCCTGAACGCAGTGTTGGCAGCAGGCACCCCGGCGTAGACAGCAGACTGGATCAGGACTTCCTTCAGCTCGTTGAGGCTCAACGCGCGCGATTGCAGCGCGGCTCG
>JACCYC010000201.1 GCA_013696665.1 Burkholderiaceae bacterium
GCTGGACAATCCGGGGGACGCAAAGCTATGACAGCGTTCATCGTCGCAGCAATTGCAATGGTGGCCACAGCGATAGGTTGGATCCTGTGGCCGCTGCTGCGCCGGAGCGAGTCGAGCACGGTTGACCATGGTGCAGCAAACGTGTGGATCTTCCGAGATCAGTTCGCTGATCTCGAAGCGGACCTTGCGCGCGGCACGCTGTCTCCAGCGCAGTACGCCGAATCAAAAACCGAACTTGAACGACGTCTGCTCGACGACGTGCGCGCCAGTAGTGCGGCGCCCGACGGGCGGCGCAGTCACCGTTGGATTGCTGTCGTTGTCGCTTTGATTACACCGCTTGCTGCCGCCGCGTTGTACTTACAAGTCGGAAGCCCGGCCGGTCTGTCGCCGGGCAGTGCCGTGGCGTCGGACGAAGGCGAGGTTACGCGCGAGCAGATCGAGGCAATGATCACCGATTTATAAAAGCGTTTGGATAAGGAACCGACGAACGCTGAAACATGGGCACTGTTGGCACGGACCCAGTATGCAGTTGGAAATTTTTCCGAAGCCGCCGCTGCGTATGCGAAGGTCAGCGCACTGCTTCCTGAGAATGCGGACCTGATAGCTGATTACGCCGATGCTCTAGCGATGAGCCAGGGACGCACGTTTACGGGCAGGCCTCTTGAGCTCGTACGGCGCGCGTTGGTTCTTAACCCCAAACAGTGGAAAGCGCTTGCGATGGCGGGCTCCGAAGCGTTTGAGCGCCGCGACTATGTGGCGGCCATTGATTACTGGCAGCGCTTGCACAACATCACACCCCCGGAGGCGCCGATAGCGCAGCAGCTTCAGGGCAGTATCGACCGCGCCCGGGAGCTGGCGGGTAGTTCTGTACCTCCGCCGCTTGCATCCGGATTCGTCGAAGGGGCTCCTACCAGGAGCAGTGCGGATGGCCGCACCGTTACCGGCACGGTGACGTTGAGCGCCGCACTGATGTCCAAGGTCCAGCCGGATGATTCGGTATTCATTTTCGCGCGCCCGGCGGATGGCTCCCGAATGCCGGTGGCAGTCGTCCGGGCACGCGCGAAGGAACTGCCTTTGCAATTCACTCTCGATGACTCCCGCGCCATGGCGCCGAGCGCAAAGATTTCCAACCTTGCCGAGGTCATCGTCACCGCGCGTGTTTCGCGCTCCGGCAACGCCATACCTGCTAGTGGCGATCTCGAAGGGGGTACTGAAAAGATCAAGGTCGGGAGCCAAGGCGTTGCTATCACGATCGATCGCGCGGTCCCCTAGTTGCCGCTTTAGAGCGTGATTCTTCCAGCGGTCCAGGGGGCTTTGCGTGCGGTTTCGCTGACCTTCCGACGCGCGCTTGGCCTGCCCGCGCAGCTGGACACCGCGGACCGGCGCGTGCTCGAGCAAGTGATTCTTCCGGCTTTTGCAGCCCGTAGAACCCGCCAACGTTTGCTGTTTGTAGGCTGCGCCGCCTATACCCAACACTACGAGCAAATCTTCGCAGCCCACGAGTATTGGACAATCGATCCCGTGGCATCCCGCAGGCGCTATGGGAGCCGACATCACATCATTGATGGACTGCAGAACCTCGGCGACCACGCAGAAGCCGAGTTCTTTGACGTCATTGTGTGCAACGGCGTGCTCGGGTGGGGTTTGAATCTGCCGGGGCAGGTCGATGCCGCTTTTACTGCCTGCCATCGACATCTGCGCACGGGTGGTGAGTTGGTGCTCGGATGGAATGACGTCGCTCCGCGGAATGATGTGTCTCCGAATGATGTTTCGGCACTGAAGCTTTTTCGCGCAGCGATCTTTGCGCCGCTTGAGACAACAAGATTTGCGGTGGCTGGTTCAAACCGTCATATTTTTGATTTTTTCGTCAAAGTGTGAATCCGATAAAATACATTAACAGATTTACTTAACCTATTGCGTTTTATAGCATTTTTCAGATTCTGTTAGACGCGCATTAGATGGGCTTGATCTTTGCCTTCCAGTTACACGCTTCGGTGTCTGCGGGCCATCAACTCTCGGGTGCTGTTCGCACAACTACTGGGAGTCTCCATGAACCTGATGCGTCATCGCCCCTATCTCCGTGCTCTGAGCCGATCGCAGCGACTTGCGTGGTGGCAGCAGAAGAAGCGTCTGAACTTGCGGGTTACGATTGGTGCTGCTTGGGTGCCTGATTCAGTGCGCCGCACGTACGCCTACGCGCTTCGTCCTAACTGAGTTATCAATGGCCGCGCGCTCGCTGCAATCCGTCACGATCACTTTTGGTCTGGTCACAATCCCGGTCAAGATGTACGCGGCCACCAATCCGCGTGCTGGTGTTTCATTCACGATGCTCGATGCGAAGGGTGGCCGAGTCAAGCAGCAATACATCTCTGCCGAAAGCGGCGACGTTGTGGCCCGCACGGAGATGATCAAGGGCTACGAATTCGAGAAGGATCGGTTCGTCACATTTACGAAAGAAGAACTGAAATCCCTCGAGGAAGCGGCATCCGGCGCGGTTGAGATCACCGAGTTTGTGCCGGCCGAATCGATCGATCCGGTGTTCTACGAAAAAGCGTATTACCTCGGACCCGACAAGGGCGGGGCAAAACCATATCGTTTGCTCGCCGATGCGATGCGCGAGTCGGGTCGCTCCGCGATTGGGCGCTGGGCGGCGCGCGGTAAGCAATACCTGGTCAACATCCGGGTGGTCGAGCAGGGCCTCGTTCTGCAAGAATTGCTCTACGCCGATGAAGTGCGTTCGATCGACGAGGTCGAGATGCCCAACGCCAATATTGATCCAAGAGAGCTTGCACTGGCCAATCAACTGATCGACAGCATTACGTCGAAGACATTTGATCCGACCAAGTACAAGGACGACGTAAAGGATCGCATCGAAGCGCAAATTCAGAAGAAAGTGGAAGGTGAAGAAATCACAGTGCCCGCCGGCGGCGCGGCCACACCATCCGGAGCCAAGGTTATCGATATCATGGATGCGCTTCGAGCGAGTCTGAAGCGCAAGCAGGGTGGCAATGGCGCCAGCGATGACCCTGATGAAAGCCGCGATCGAAAGCCGGTTGCCGGCAAGCCGACTGCGAAGAAGGCCGCAAAGAAAGCTGCAAAAAAATCACCGACCCGGATCGTGCGCAAGGCGGCGTAACGTTTGAGCGCGAATTGCTAACGCTGGCATTACATCAGGAGACATACATGGCGCAGAAAACTCCCGCGATTCCATTTGCGGGTCTGTACGAAGCACAGACCGTGGCTACGGCAGAGATTGTGCAAGCCGCATTAAATGGCATGCAGCGACTACAGCAGTTGACGTTGCAGGCAATGCGGGCCGGCGCAGGCGGACAATTTTCGCTTGCCCAAACGATGGGGTCAATGCGCGAGACGGGTGATATCAACCGTGCGGCGGCCGAGCTTGCTCCCGCAGCCGAGCAGGGCGCTCGCTATCAACGCGAGTTACTGCAGGCAATCTCGGAGATGAACAGCGAAGTGGTACGTGCCAGCTACTCAATGATGGAGCGCATGCGAGAGGCCATCACGGCTTCCGCGGGCTCGCTGTCAATGCCCACTGCGATGGCAGGTCTCGCACCGCGCGGCGAGGCTCTTTCGAATCCGATGGCGATGTACGACTCGGCGATGCGGCAATGGCAAACGGCCGTGCAGCAGATGATGGAAACTCCCGCAGTCGCGATGGCGGTGGCGTCGGCGCAGGACGATCGCGAGCGTCCCGCGCGCACTGCGCCTGCGCGCAAAACTAAGCGCGCGGCCAAGCGCAAACAAGGTGCGCATCCGCGTTGATAGTCAGCTTGCGCGAATTTGATACGCAAACTGTGCCGTGACGTTTGCGATCTGGGCGCTGATCGCCGGCGCTATTTTCACTGTGATGGCACTGTCGGGGACGCTGCTCAAGCGTCTTCCGTTGAGCACGTCGATGCTGTATCTGATAGCGGGTTTCGCACTGGGCCCGGCCGGGCTCGCGCTGCTCGATCCATCGCCGAGCGCCGACCATGCGATTCTCGAAATCGTGGTCGAGGCCGCGGTTCTAATTTCACTGTTTGCGGTCGGATTGAAGCTGACGCTGCCGCTGTCGCACGGGCGTTGGCGCGCGCCGTTGCGACTTGCCACGCTATCGATGCTGATCACGATTGCGCTGCTGTCTGCGATCGGCATCGTGCTGTTCGATCTTGCGCCCGGTGCCGCGATCCTGCTGGCCGCAATACTGGCACCGACCGATCCCGTACTGGCCTCGGATGTTCAGCTTGCCGACCCGAACGATCGCGATGCGGTGCGCTTCAGCTTGACCGGCGAGGGCGGGCTCAACGACGGCGCCGCGTTTCCATTCGTGATGTTGGGCCTCGGGCTGATTGGCTTGCGCGATCCGGGCGCCGGTCTCTGGCGCTGGCTGACGTTCGATCTCATCTGGGCCACTGCCGGCGGCCTTGCGATCGGCGCCATCTGCGGCTACGCGATCGGGAAACTGGTGCTGTACTTACGCACGGAGCATAAGGAGGCGGTCGGCCTCGACGAGTTTTTGATGCTCGGATTAGTGGGAGTTGCGTACGGCGCCGCGCAGCTCGCGTCGACCTACGGATTCCTCGCGGTGTTTGCCGCCGGACTGGCTTTGCAACGATCACAGCGCCAAGCCACGGGCGCATCATCGCAGCGCGCCGCCGCCAAAGTGGCAGACCAGCCATTGGAGGTGGGATCAACCGAACGCAAGGAGGAACTTGCCACCGACCCCAAGCTTGCGGGCGCGTACATGACGCAGGCCGTGCGCGGCTTCAACGAGCAGCTCGAGCGCATCGTCGAAGTGGCGATCGTTGTGATCGTCGGCGCGATGCTGACGTTGATCGATCTGCCCGGCAACGGGGTCGTCTTTCTGTTGCTGCTGTTCTTTGTGGTGCGTCCAGTGGCCGTGGGAATCGGCCTTATAGGATTGCAAATGCCGCGTGATCAGCGGCTGCTGATCGGCTGGTTCGGCATCCGCGGCATCGGCTCGATCTACTACTTGCTCTTCGCGATCGGCCAGGGACTGCCTGCCGCGGACACACAGCTGATGCTGTCGATCGTGCTCACCGCCGTAGCAGCGTCGATCGTGGTGCACGGAATCTCGGTGACGCCGCTGATGAAGCTTTACAGCGCGCGTCGCCCGCCGCGGCGAAGCCGTTAGGCGGGCCCCCGCTTACTGTGCCGCCTGTTCGCCCCACAGCTGCTTCAAACGCGCATCGCGCCCGCAGTTGAGCCGGTAAAACTTGTAGCGCACCGGATTTTTCTTGTAGTAATCCTGGTGATAGTCCTCGGCCGGATAAAACCGCGTGGCGTTGGCGATCTCGGTCACGATCGGTTCGCGGAACGGCTTGTTGCCACTGAGCGCTTTCTTCGACGCTTCCGCCAACGTCTTTTGCTGTTCGTCGTGCACGAAGATAGCCGTGCGGTAAGGATTGCCGGAGTCGCAGAACTGCCGATCCTTGGTGGTCGGATCGATCGTGCGCCAGTAATACTCAAGCAATCTCGCGTAGGTCACCTTGGCCGGGTCGAAGATCACCTGCACGGCTTCCGCGTGACCGCTATTGCCCGCTGACACGCTGTCGTACGTCGGATTTGCCGTTTTTCCGCCGATATAGCCCGA
>JACCYC010000234.1 GCA_013696665.1 Burkholderiaceae bacterium
GCATGCCGAGGTCCGTGCCGCAATGCGGCTCGGTCAGGCACATCGTTCCGGTCCACTCACCCGACGTCAGCTTCGGCATGTACACATTCTTAAGCTCTTCGGACGCGTGCAACAGCAGGCACTCGTAGGCGCCAATGGTCAGCCCGGGGTACATCGCCCACGCCTGATTGGCCGAGTACTGCATCTCATAAAACGCGATCTGCAGCAGGTGCGGCAAGCCCTGTCCGCCGTATTCAACCTCGGCTGTCAGCCCGGCCCAGCCCGCCGCGCAGAACGCGTCGTACGCCTTCTTGAAACCCTTCGGAGTCCTGACCGACCTGCTGCCGGCGTCATAGGCACATCCCTCTTCGTCGCCCGATTGATTGACCGGCAGCAACATCTCTTCACAGAACCGGCCCGCTTCCTCAACGATCTGATTTGCAGTATCGATATCCAGCTCGGAATAGCGCGGCATCGCCTTCAGTGTGTCTACCGCGCCCAGCACTTCGTGCATCACGAATTGCTGGTCGCGCAACGGCGCTTTGTAAATCGGCATCCTCTGGTCTCCTAACTATTCGATCGCGCGGGCTGCGTCGATCAGGCGCCGCAAACCTGCGCGAGCGCGTTTTGCGCTGTCGGCCGATCTGAGCAGGCGTGCGTCCTGATGCATGGCAAGCATCAGACCGTAGATTTCAAACACCAGCTGGTGCGCGTCGACTCCGGGCCGAAGATGGCCTTCCGCCGCCGAGTATCGGATCGCTTTGGTCACCTCGCCCTTCCAGCCAGTGATGATCTTGACCATTTCGTCGCGCAAAGGCCCGGGGACGTCGTCGTACTCGAATGCGCCGGCGATCATGATGCAGCCGCGCGTCATTTCACGCGCGAGAAAGGCAACCCAGCGCTGCAGGATCGCTTTGAGGCGAGGCAGTCCGCGCGGCTTGCGAACCGCCGGGCGCAAAACCTCAGCGACAAAACGGTTTACATACTCCTTCAGCACCGCAAGCTGAAGCTCCTCGCGTGAGCCAAAGTGGGCAAACACGCCGCTCTTGCTCATCCGCATCTGTTCGGCAAGGGTGCCAATCGTCAGTCCCTCGAGCCCATCGCGACTGGCAGCAAGCATTGCTGCCTCGACGATCGCGTTCCGCGTCAAAGCGCCTTTACGCACACCACCTAACCGACCTGCTGATGCAGCAGTCGTCGTCGCAAGCTCCAAATCAACCGCCTCTAATTTAAACGAACGTTCGTACTATTCCAGACTGCAACGGCGGCGTCAAACGTAGTGTTAGAGCGTCGCGACTATGCCGCGCTGGAACCGAAGCTGTCCGCGATGAAATCGACGAACAGGCGGACCTTCAGCGATAGATGCCGGCGACTTGGATAGACAGCCCAGATGTCCCCACTCACCGCATCAAAGTCAGGTAGCACGCGGGTAAGCCGACCGTCGGCGATCGGGTCCGCAACCAGGAAGTCGGGCTCGCAGATGATTCCAAGCCCCGCGACGGCGGCGGCCACCAGCGCATCGCCGCTGTTTGCGTGAAGGCTGCCCGTTGTGACGCGTACCTCCTGCGCCTGCCCTGAAGAGTCTGTAAATCGCCAGCTGCGCGGCGTGCTCGCATAAGCGTACGTCAGCAGGTTGTGCGTCGTCAGATCCATCGGCGACACCGGGGCGGGCCGCCTCTGCAAATATTGGGGTGCGGCGCAAGCGATCAACTTCATCGATCCCAGTCGTCGTGCGACGAGCCGGTCGCTGCCGACTTGTCCCACGCGAATCGCAAGATCAAACCCCTCATCTACCAGATCGATCAGACGATCCGAGACGACCATTTCGAACTTGACATCGGGATAGCGCTCGACGAAAGCGGCGATTGCCGGCGCAACACGCTTTTGCGCCATGTTGTGCGAGCAGGTCAACCGCAACGTGCCGCGTGGCGCCACTGCAGCTTGACCTACCAGTGCCTCGGCTTCTGCCAGGTCACCCAATAAGGCAACCGTGCGTTCGTAAAAGGACTGTCCGCTTTCAGTTAGCGAAAGTCGCCGCGTGGTCCGGTTTAACAGCCGCGCGCCGAGATGCTGCTCGAGCTCCGAAATCTGCCGCGACAGCGACGACGTCGATGTTCCAAGACGCTCGGCGGCCGCGACAAAGCTGCCGCTCTCCACCACGCGCGCGAACGATTGCATCGCAGACCAGCGATCCATCGCCGGATTCTCCCGTATTTCGGCACACACATTTGGGCTGCAGCTGCTTTTTCGTTTTTGCGTGCAGTTCTACATTTGCTTTCCGGCTCTTGCTGCCACCAGACCAAGGAATTTTTTATGATCGATGCTAAACGCGCACCTTATGCAGCGCTGGTTCTGCGCGTTGCACTGGGCACGATGTTCATTGCCCACGCGTTGTTAAAGCTATTTGTGTTCACGTTGCCTGGAACTGCGCAGTTCTTTCAGTCGCTGGGTCTACCTGGTTTCCTGGGTTACGCGACGTTCGCAGCCGAGTTGTTCGGCGGAACGATGATTCTGCTCGGCGTAAAGACCCGGTGGGTCGCTGCCTTGCTCATACCCATCTTGCTGGGCGCCACCTGGGCGCACTCCGCAAATGGCTGGATGTTTGCGGCGCCGAAAGGCGGTTGGGAATATCCGGCATTTCTAACCGCGGCGGCGTTGGTCCAGGCGCTGCTCGGAGACGGCGCCTTTGCACTTTCTTCCGTATTTAACCGCAGACCCGTTGCGCAATTGCGCTCGGCCTGACCTACAAAGGAAACCACATGAAGCTTTATTACGCTCCAGGAGCTTGCTCGCTGTCTCCGCACATTGCGCTGCGTGAAGCCGGCCTCGCGTTTACACCCATCAAGGTCGATCTGAAAGCCCATCAAGTCGAAGGGGGCGGAGATTTTTATGCGATTAACCCGAAAGGCTACGTGCCGGTCCTCGAACTTGACGACGGTACAACGCTTACTGAAGGTCCAGCGATCGTGCAATACATTGCCGACCAGGTGCCGGCGACCCAGTTGGCACCGCCCAATGGCACGATTGCGCGCTACAAACTTCAAGAGTGGCTGAACTTCATTACGACCGAGTTGCACAAGCAATATTCGCCATTGTTCGATTCAAGCTCGACCGAAGAAGTCAAGACCAAGCAGCGCGACAAGATTGCTAAACGTTACGAGTACGTCGCGCAGCAACTCGCGGATCGCGACTACCTGACAGGCTCAACATTCACCGTTGCCGACGCCTATCTGTTTACGGTGACAAACTGGGCGCGCTCGACCGGCGTCGAGCTGACGCGCTGGCCGGCGTTGCAAGCTTTCATGAAACGGGTCGCGGCTCGCCCGCATGTTCAGGCAACGCTGAAAGCAGAAGGCCTCGTTTAAATAGGGTAATGAAAACCTATCCGACCGTGTTCGTGTCGCATGGCTCGCCGATGCACGCTGTCGAAGCGGGGCGCGCCGGCGAGCGCTGGGCCGAGCTGGGCACCACGCTCCCACGTCCTACTGCGGTCCTGATTGCATCAGCCCATTGGGAAACCCTGTTGCCGATGCTGTCGACCGCGCGGCAGCCGGAAACGATTCACGACTTCGGAGGTTTCCCGGACGACCTTTACAGGATCCGGTATCCCGCGCCCGGCGCAAGCGAAGTCGCAGCGAATGCCGTTCAATTGCTGCAGGCTGCTGGCCTTGCGGCGACCACCAACGGTTGCCGTGGCCTTGACCATGGCGCCTGGGTTCCGCTGCGCCGGCTCTACCCGGATGCGAATGTGCCGGTGACGCAGATCTCGATTCAGCCATCGCTCGACGCCGAGCACCACATGCGAGTGGGGGCGGCACTCGCGCCTTTGACGCGCGAAGGTGTGCTGATCATCGGCTCAGGTCATATGACGCATAACCTGCGCGAGTGGATGTCGCGCGCGCGGCAGACATCAATGGAAATTGCGGATAGCCAGGCCGAGCCCTATGTCACCGAGTTTCGCCAGTGGATCGCGTCGGCACTCGCGCGCAACGATCGCGCGAGCCTCGCGCGCTGGCAGCAACTGGCGCCGAATGCAGCGCGCGCTCACCCGACGCCGGAACATCTGATGCCGCTCTTCGTTGCGTTCGGTGCGGCAGGGGAAAAGTTGGTTCGTGTCGAGCCGATCGATGCAGGAATCGACCATGGCGTGCTCGCAATGGATGCTTACGTATTCTGGCCGCAGGCGTGACGCAGCGCCGGCACTTCAACGACCCGGTCGTCTGCCGCTGCAATCACGCGATCGCCATATTCGCGCGATATCGCCGCACCGCCAGTAAAGCTTCCAAACGCCGGCAGAACCATTAAGCCTGTCGATCCGCCGCGCCACCAAAAACACGGCAGGCGAATGCTGTCGGCGGCGCGCCCCTGCAGGCGAATCGCAGGATGAAGGTGGCCGGCGAGCGCGAACGCAGATTCGACAAAGCGCGGATAGTGGCAAAACGCGAAACTTCCGACACGCCACGGATCTGCCTGGGTCTGAATGCGCAGCGCGGCTGGCGTTACGCCAGCCGAACGATCGTGGTTGCCTTCCACCAGTATCAGCTCTAGTTCCGGATAGCGCTCGCGCCATTCATATAGCGCGGCAAGCGTCGCTGCAGCGTGCGCCTCCCGCGCGTGAAACAAATCGCCGAGAAACACGATTGTGGTCGGGTCAAGCCGGTCAACCAGCCGGCTCAGCCGCGTTAAGGTGTCCAACGTCGTGCCATGCGGCACCGGCACACCCAGCGCGCGAAAGGTGGCCGCTTTGCCGAAGTGCACGTCGGCAACGACGAGCCAGCGCCGCTCGGGCCAATAGGCGGCACGCTCCGATAACAGCAACCACGGCGCACCATTGATCTCGACCCGCAGCTGCGCCCGCATCAAACGATCAATTGTCGCAACTACTGTTCGGTGAGCGTGTAACCGCGTGCCCGCAGCAGCTCCACCAGACCCTGCGGGCCGATCAGATGCAGTGCTCCAACGGCAAACATGTACGACTTGCCGTCCGCCATCATCGTTTCTATCTTGCGTACCATTTTCGGATGCCGACCGAGCAGGATCGTGTCGATCGTGAAGCGCGACCCGGTTGAAGATTGCGCGCGCATCTCAACCAGCAGGCGTTCGAGAGAAATGCGGTCTGCCGTCTCCCAGGCCTGCACAATCCGGTTGAGTTCACGCCGTGCTCCACGGGTCTCGACGGCCTTCAGTGCTTCTTCCAGAAACGCGACCTGAGTTGCCCAGGGCGCTTGCTCGAACAATTCAAATTGCTGCTCGATCCCCTCGAATTCGAAGACCTGCTTGTTGTCGGCCTTTGCCACTCTCAACAGATAAGCCTCCACGGAAAGCGCCGGCATGTAACCGGCCTGCGCAGCTTCGAACAGCGCGAGCACATTGGCGAGCATCCACGGCTTCATCCGCATCATCGGCACGGGATCGAGCTGATTTCGAGCAAGCACCGCCTCGATTCGCTGGCGCAGTTCGGGCGTGAGTCGGGTATCAAGCCCCGGTGCCCCCTCGGGGTACAGCGCGTACTTCTGAGTGGCTGAAATCGCGCGCGGAGTATCGGATATGTCGGCCTCCAGCACGATCGCATCGGCTCGCTTGAGCAGCGCAAGCCGCGACGCCGGCAGCGGGTAGAACTCCGGACGACCGACGTGAATGGTGCCAAGCAGCCAGGCGACCTGCTTGCCCTTCCGCACTTCCCACAGCAGGCCGCGCCGATCATTCGTCTGCGCTGCGCTGTCGCTGGTCAGAGTCAACGACGCAAGTACGCAGCACAGAAACGCAACGGTCAATCGGTTAATAAGAGAAGAATCAGACATGACGTAAACATTGTACGTTTGACGTTGCCCGCAACGGGAGGTCTGATTAGACTGCGCCGAACTCAAGAACAGAGGGAGCACGTATGCGCAAATTGTTGATGGGCATTTTATTGGCCGGTGCGGCGGTATCCGCCACAGCGCAGCAGCAGCCGTTGCAACCACCGGGTTATATCGGCGCGGGTTACGGAATTTCGCGCTATCACGACTTCTGCGGGTTTACGCCTCCCGGCTTTACGTGCGATGAAGACGGATCCGCGTGGCGTGCGCAAGCCGGCTATTGGGTCCGGCCTTGGCTCGGTCTTGAGGGCGCCTATATAGATTTTGGCTCCGCGCATGCCCCTGGGTTTCTGGTGTCACCGCCTGTCGGCACACGCTCGCTCCCCACCGCCAGCGATGGCCGCACGCACGTGTTTGCATTGCTTGCCGTGTTTCGGGCGCCTTTGGGCCCCGTTGGCCTGCAGGCAAAGGTTGGATACGGTGCGGTGACATCGAAATTCGTCGCGAGCTCCGCGGTTCAAAACACCACTACCGGCGCGGTTTCCTTTTTCAGCTCGTCGGCGCGTGAAACAAAGGGCCGCGTGGTGTATGGCTTGGGTGCCACCTACGATGTCACGCGACAATGGCATGCTCGGTTCGACTGGGATCGCACCGAAGGCAAGGACAACACCAATCCGAAATATGACGTGGATGCGTACACCCTTGGAATCGGCTATCGCTTCTAGTCGGCGCCCAGGCAATTGCATGCAAACGGCCCCGCCCTGCGGGGCCGTTTGCTTTTTGGCGAACGATTCTTGCTAGGCGTCTGGAATTCTGCTCATCGTTAGAATCCATTCAAGCGCCTCACCGTGCCGCTTCGTGGAAGTAAAGGCCCGGTCACAAAACTTTTGAAAGCAGCAGCTGACCTTCTCCACGCTCGCATATGCCGTTGCAAAGCTCTTCACAGCCCTCGTCCGGGGAAGGCGTCAGCCGCTTTCGGGGATCGGTACGCGCCACACTGTGGCCAACCCGCTCACTCTCTGGGAGCGAGCATTGGTTTGACGAGCTCTACCTCTGGACCGAAGGTGGCAGCGCATCGACGACCGAGCGTGCAGGCATTCAGTTGCATGCGTTGCGGAGTGCTTTCGACTGGCTCGCATACGACCTGATCGATCGTGTCGGCGTCACGGTGTCATTCGGTACTGTGGAGCGTTCTCTCGATCCGCTGATGGAGCTTTTCGAGAGCAATCTTCTGGTGGCGCATCGGATGTTCGTGATGCTGCGAGGCACGCCGCAACGTTTGCGTTCTCGTTACCGACTTCGCGCGTTTGCGGACATACTTCGAGGATGGCAGTTTCCGGTGGGCTATCGTATTTCTGCACCGCGCGTGAGCATGGAACTCTCGGGCATCGACCTGGTGCAGCCCATTTTCGCCAAGGTGCTCGCGACAACCTCGGGGCGATCGGATGCCTGGAATGATCTTGCGCTCGAAGTACGGGCGCTGTCGCTCGACACGAAGAGCACAGTTGTCGGCGCAGTTGAAACACGTCAGCAACAGCAGGCAGCGAGTCGGGTCGGATTCGAGCTGGGTCAAGGGCGCGCGATTTGTATGCCGTATCCGCCACCTACGCTACCCACGCGAAGTTAGTACTCCGTTGCGCGCAGATTTAGCAGAGAATCGGCCAAGCGTCGTCGAGGCCGAGTTGATCTTCTAAATGGCAAGCAATACCTTCAGGTCCCAACCCCTTGGCAGCAATCAAGTCGAACTCGATCCCACCGTTGATTCGCTGAGTCGCTTCGGCTCGCGCGTGCGTGCGCTGGTCTGGCCCACACGAACACTGGTGGGGTCGCAGCGCTGGTTCGATGAGCTTTACGTCTGGACTGCCGACTTCGAGCCCGACCGGTCGCTGCGGTCCCAGATTCAGCTCGCAGCCATGGAGCACGCGTTTTCGATGCTCGAGCATGAGCGCGTCGAGCGCGTTGCGGTCACCGTATCGTTCGGTTCGGTTGAGCGATCGCTTGAAGCGTTTGCCAACGTGCTCGATGCACATCGCTACACGGCGCATCGGCTATCTGTTCTGTTGCGGGGTGCGATGGAACGTTTGCGCTGGCCGTATCGCGTGCGCGAATTCCTCGATCTGTTGCGTTCGTACCAGATTCCGGTCGGCTACCGTTTCGCAGAACCACGCCCGAGCATGGAGATGGCGGCAATCGACTTCATCGGGCCGGATTTCGCCAAAATGCTCGCGCCCATCAGCTCACGCGAAGAAACATGGCAGGAGATGTCGCGTGAGGTCAACGCGCTTGGGCTTACGCGCGAAACGTTCGTGCTTGCCGGCATCGAACGCGAAGAACAGCTGACTCTGGCGCGCAACACAGGCTTTGTGCTTGGCCAGGGACGTGCGCTAAAGAAGCCGTACTTTCCCCCGCGCGTGTTGCGTCCTCGCTAAGCCGAACGTACGTTACGCCGCAAGCCTGCATGAATCATCACGCGCAGGATCGCGTTAGTTTTCGGCACGCACTAGTCAGTGTTCCGCTCGTTTGATGTAAGCACTTTTCCTACATTTATCAACCGTCTACGGTCTTTCCGACCGCTCATCGACGACAGCAGGGAAGTGGGCGCCCTGCACTGTGCATTTCAGGTCTTCTTCGTACCGCGTTCTGGCTACGATCCTTCCATCAAATTCGCTTCAGCCATATCAACTCTAAGAGGAGTTTTCAAATGATCAGAATCAAACACGTTGCTTCGGCCTCGCTGCTTGCAGCAGCCTTTCCGCTATCAGCGTTTGCTCAATCAACACAGAACGTGCAAGTTCAAGTTCAGGTTCAACAAAACTGCAGCATTAACGTTCCTGTAAACGCCGACTTTGGCCCACAAACGCCGTTGTCGACCACCAATATGACGACGCCAGGCTCAGTGGAGCTTCGTTGCAACATGGGCGCGGCGCCTTTGCTCGCAGTCAATAACGGTGCCAACGCATCGGGCGCTCAGCGCCGGATGAAGGATGCCGGCACCGGGTACGTCAACTACACAGTCAAACAACCGACCATTGTTGGCACGAACTTCACTGCATGTCCGGGGTTTGCCGCGGGCACCGATTGGACGTCCGCCAGCACGCTTGCCGCAGGTCCTGCCTTCGCCTCAAGCG
>JACCYC010000258.1 GCA_013696665.1 Burkholderiaceae bacterium
GCGCCGTCCGCGGCTTCTGTGGCCCCCGCTTCGCAGCTCGAACCTTCGACGGCACCGGTGCAAAACGATGGGGTGGCTCGTGCGTTTGTCGGCGAGAGCGCTAGCAATGTCGTGGCCGCGCTCGTCGCCGGTGTATTGCTCGGCCTGCTGCTTGGTGCCGTGCTTATGCGTCGAGCGCTTTTAGCGCGCGGTCGCGCCATCGATACAGCGCCCGCAGAACACGTGGATATTGCGCCGGCCGAAATCGACAGCAGCCAGGCGGCTGCCGAAGTGCACAGAGTCGCGGCAATCGAGCCGACTCCCGAAATCAAATTTACCGCTCGACTCGATTTGGGCGAAACAATAGTCAAATTCCCCGACCTGCCGGAGGACGGAGAAGCAGCGATTGCCGGACGTGAAACCACAGGAAATACTTGACCACAACGACAGCGGTGAACTTTGGCCAGTGCGCGACGGCCCTGCGTTCAGCGATCTGCAATCCGCCTACAGCGACGCGTTTGCCGTTCGGCGGCTGCGCATCACACGCGGCGAGGTTCCGGCGGGTTACAAGGTCGGCTTCACGAACCGCACCATCTGGTCCCGCTACAGCGTCTACGCACCCATCTGGGGCTTCGTCTGGAACACGACGATCTCCTATTGCGAGGGTGCCGGCAACGTGCCGCTTGCTCATGTGTGCCAACCGCGCATTGAACCCGAAGCGGTGTTCGGCTTCAGGGCAACGCCGCGGCGCCCTGCCACGCTTGACGACCTGTTCAATGCGCTGGACTGGGTGGCACCTGGTTTCGAGATCGTCCAGTCACACTCGCCGGGCTGGAAGTTCACTGCACCGGAAACCGTGGCAGACGGCGGTTTGCATGGCCGACTGCTCGTCGGGCCAAAGACACCGATCGCCAAATTGGCGCGCGACAGCGAGCAACTCCATCGTACTTTGGCGAGTGCCCGCGTCCGTCTGGAAAGAAACGGCGAACTCGTCGACGAAGGCTCAGGCGCTAATGTGCTGGATAGTCCATTGCATGCGTTGATGCACTTCGTGACGGAGTTGCGATCGTGCCCAGGCGCGCCAGACCTGGCTACCAATGACGTGGTGACAACGGGCACCTGGACAGACGCCTGGCCAGTGGCCGCCCAAGAAAGATGGAGCGCGCGATTCGACGCATTGCCTGCGCTTGAGATCAACTTCGAGTAAGTAGTGGTGCGTGCACCGCCCCTTTCATAAAAGGCAGCGGGCTATCGCAAAGGCTTGCGCTTACGAGACATCAAGCGTGGTGCACCGGTCTCGTCGTGCCAAGGACAGGGCTGTCCCGTCGCAATAAGCGGAACGCCTGGACGGCGCTCTGCAGTGTGAGCCCGTGAGGTTCAACGCGAACGGTCACACGCGAACGATTCGCAGCGCCCGACAATGCGGCGCCCGTCAGCACCCAGTTCACCGCATACGCGAGCGCGGCTTCGACGAGTTCAGGCGGTTTCGGTAGCGGCGTGTCGATCGCCGACACGTGCGGATGAATCAGCGCGGGCCAGCGCGGGTCCGATAGCCACAGCGCGCTGCCGCACTTCAGGCAGAAGTGCCGCTTGGCCGGTGAGCGCTTGCTGCGCTTGCCTTTCTCGCGCATCAACGCGTGATAGATGCCGATGCTTTTCTCGCCGCTCACTTTCATCGTGCTCGCGTCACCGCCGAGGTTGATCGCGTAGCTGCCTCCGCCCGCGGTCTTGCGGCAGATGGAGCAATAGCAGTGCATGAAGGGAACGGGCGAATCGGACTGCAGGCTGAACTTCACTGCGCCGCAATGGCAGGAGCCTTCTAGATGCATATGCCCTCCGAGTGATGCGGCAAGGCTACTTCACGACGCGCTCACGCCTGCCGTGTGTTAGAGAAACCAGCGATTGGCACCCCAGATAATCAAGAGAAGCCCTGCGACCAATAGGCCGAATCCGCCCGTAGCGATCGGGATCTTTAACGCCGACGGATGTGTTGCGACGCGCATGCAGGCACTACTCACGGTTGAAACGCCAGGAAGAGATGTAAGGACGGATGCAAAGATGGTCAATAGTCCGGACAGCCCAACACCTTTTCCCAACTTGAAAACGGTTCGGCCGCTTCGCGCTGGCCAGTTCGCGCTGCACACGCGCGAGC
>JACCYC010000280.1 GCA_013696665.1 Burkholderiaceae bacterium
ACCGGATCGGGCGGAGTCGGATTCAATTTGTACTGGATCCACATCGTCGCCATCATTAACAGCGGCAAAATGAACCACTGGTCTGGGGTTGCGAGGTCCTGCACCCACAGGACCCACGGCGCGTTGCGCATCTCGACGCTCGCGAGCAGCACCCAGTAAAGCGAGATGAAGACCGGTATCTGCACCAGGATCGGGAGACAGCCCCCAAGCGGATTGATTTTTTCGGTCTTGTACAGCTCCATCATTGCGACGTTCATTTTCTGTCGATCGTCGCCATACTGCTCACGGATTTTCATCATCCGCGGCGTGACTTCCTTCATCTTCGCCATTGACTTGTAGCTTGCCGCCGACAACGGGTAGAACACCCCCTTTATGAGCACCGTCAACAAAACAATCGCCCAGCCCCAGTTGCCGACGATGCCGTGCAAAAACGAAAGCAGCCAGTAAATCGGCTTCGCAAGAAACGTCAGCCAGCCGTAGTCAACCACCAAGTCGAGGCCGGGCGAAATCTTCGCGAGCGCATCCTGATCTTGCGGACCGACGTACAACGTTGCTTTCGATGTTGCTGATGCATTCGGGGCCAGGGTTGGCACCGAATACTTTGTACCGATGAAATACAGGTTGTCCTTGAACTTCTCTGCGTAGTAGTCACGCGGCACGTCCTGCGGCGGCACCCACGCGCTGACAAAGTAATGCTGGATCATTCCGATCCAGCCGCCGCTAGCCGCCTTGGGAAGCACTGCCTTCTTCTTGTCGATCTCGGAAAACTCGACCTTTCGAAACTTCTCCTGCTCGGTGAAGACCGCCGGCCCGGTGTAGACGTAATAAAGCGCCGATTCGCCTTCAGGCTTATTCCCATCACGCATCAGCTGCAGATAGACCGACGGCGATACCGGCTTGTCAGACACGTTCACAATCTCGTGAGTGACTTCAGCGTCGTAGCGCCCACGGTGCAACGTGAACGTCTTTGTCACCCGAACGCCGCCGCTTTCAGCCACGAAGCGAATGTCAAGCTGATCCTGCCCCGCTTTGAATTCCGTCGGACCATCGACAAACCTGAACGGCGTGTAATGGTTCGGAAAATCACCACCAATGACCCCGCTCTGGGCCACGTAAAAGCGGTTGGGTCCAACTTCGAAGAGCACGCTGGTGGCATCCGGGTCGCGTCGCTTACCCGTCACCAGGCCGATCAGGCCGCCCACAGTCCAATCGGCTGCCGCCGGTTGAGCCAGCAGTTCCACCCTCGAGACCACGGCGCCAATTGGGTCGATTGAGACCCGCAGCAGGTCCGTCTGCACCACCACCGGAGTCGTATTCGTCAAAGCCGGTGTAGCGGCGACACTCGCCTGCGCCGGAATGGGCGAGGACGGTAAGGCTTGCGGAACACTTGGCTGGCCTGGAACCGCATTCGCGGCTGCGGCCGTCGGAGCGGCCGGGGCCGGAGGGCTTGCCGTCTTCGACGCCGGCACAGACCCGAACATAGGTGCCCGGCCGTTGTAGACCTGCCAGTTGTTCCACAGTAGGAACAGCGAAAAGCCGAAGAAGACCAACAAAATCGTGCGCTGAATATCCGTGCTCATCAAAGAACCCGATCAAATGTGGAAGATGGCGGTGCCTCGCTCTTTGCGCAGCAGCAGTGCCAACTAAAACGCGTCGGTACAGGGTCGACCCCGCCAGCGGCGTAGGGATGACAGCGCGCGAGTCGCGCCAGCATCATCCAGCCGCCGCGCAGCGGTCCGTGCAATTCAATGGCATCCATTGCGTATTCGGAGCAGGTCGGCCAGTAGCGGCATCCATTTCCAATCCACGGGGAAAGTGTGTAGCGATACGCGCGAATCACGCCTAGCAACAGGGTCTTGATCATTCGGTTGAATCTTTCGCATCGACCGCCGCAACGGCGATTAGCTTCTCCGATAATTCAGACAACATCTGTTGCAACAAACTATCGGCTTCCATCCGGACCTGTCGGCGCCATTGCGCCATCGTTAGTGCTGTGCCGCCGGTTGTAACAAGCGGCGATTTAAGTCGCAGCACAATATCGATACAAGCACCCGCGCGGTTCGCGCACGACTCCAGCGGAGCAGCACGGTGCCGACACGCTTCGCGCAAAATGCGCTTGACCAGTATCCGGTCAACTGCACGCTTCACGTTGCGCTTGCCTACCGTGACGCCGAAGCGAACCACACCTGGGTTGCTGCTTATTGCAACAGCCGTACTCCACGTGCCATTTATGGCCATCAGCTGGCGACCGCTGCGAAACGAGGCCCCCGCCGGGGCACGCAATATCTCCGCATAATCGCGCGCCGATTTTAGGCGGCGTGAAGAGGCGAACCCGAAAATGTTTTTCTTGCCGGGCACCACCCTAGGGTGAAGATCCGCGGCATCAATCGCCGCACGGCTTATCAGTTTGCGGTTGCGAACCGGTGCTCAATCAGATGCCGAGGCGCTGCCGGCCCTTGGCCCGGCGTGCCGCAATGACTGCACGGCCGCCACGCGACCTCATGCGGACCAGAAAACCGTGCGTACGTGCGCGCTTGACCTTAGAGGGTTGATACGTTCGTTTGGTGGCCATGACACTCTCTGCGATCTTTCGGAAACAGTGGTCGTCCGACGCCCGCCCTGCAAGGCACGCCAACAGACGCAAGAAAGCGCAGCATTAGACG
>JACCYC010000299.1 GCA_013696665.1 Burkholderiaceae bacterium
GGATTCGGGATCGCGACCCGACCGGATTTCTGGCGCAGCTTCTCGCGATCGGCCTCGCGATGCTGGTGTCGATTCCGCTGATTGCATCGCATGAAGAATTGAGCGGCGCGATCGCGCCGTTGTCGGTGAGCCTCCTGATCGGCGCTTTTGTGTTTGGTGCCGCAATGCAGATCGCCGACGGATGTGGATCGGGCACGCTATACAAGGCGGGGCTCGGCAACGGCTTTAGTCTCGCGGTGTTGCCCGGCTTCATAGCAGGCAGTTTTCTCGGCGCTGCACATCTGGATCGCTGGCTTGCACTCGGCAGTTTGCCGCCGGTGTCACTGCCTGAACACCTGGGCGTGGGTGCCACGCTGATTTTGCAAGTTGCTGCACTGGGCGCGATTGGCGCGTGGCTGTGGCGCAATCGCAAGAAGACCGACACGCGCTGGAAAGGGCGTGCAATCTACGTCGGCGCCGTGCTGCTTGCCGTGTTTGCCGTTTTGAATTTGCTCGTCGCGGGCCAGCCGTGGGGCATTGTGTACGGGCTTGGTTTATGGGGCGCGAAGATCGCAACGTGGCTCGGCGCGGATCTGGCGGCCAATGCGTACTGGGGCCGCGAAGTGCAGCAAGTGCACCTGAATTCTTCACTATTGACCGACGTCACATCGGTTACGAACCTGGGTTTGCTGATGGGTGCACTGATTGCCGCCAACGTTCGCGGCAACGCACGGCCGGCAACGGAGGCAAGCGGCAAGCAATGGCTGGTCGCCGTTATCACCGGCCTCGTGCTCGGATATTCGGCGCGGCTCGCGTTCGGCTGCAATGTCGGCGCGTATTTCTCGGGGATCTCGACCGGCAGCCTGCACGGCTGGGTGTGGTTGGCCGCTGCGTTTGCCGGTTCATTCGTCGGCATTCCCATGCGCGAGCGGCTGGGGCTGAAGTCGTGAATGCCATGAAGCCGCGGCGAGTCACCGTGTTCGCTTCGATCTTCTGGATCGCGGCGTTCGCTTTCATCGTGATCGACTGGTCGCGCGCGGCTCCGCACAATCGGTTCGACGAGCCGCCGCCGTGGCAGCTGGGTCAGGAGAAAGTGGAGGGCGTCGGTCACTGCGCCGCGCCACTTACCGGTAACGCTCCAGTTAAGTAGCGGGAGCCGCCTCGGCCGGCAAAAATCCTTCGATCGACAAATAGCGTTCGCCGGTGTCGTAGTTGAACCCGAGCACGCGCGCGTTGCCCTTCAACTCCGGCAGCTTCTTCGCAATCGCCGCCAGCGCGGCGCCCGATGAAATACCGACCAGCACACCTTCTTCGCGCGCTGAACGCCGCGCCATCTCTCGAGCCTCTTCAGCGTCGACCAGGATGACGCCATCGAGCAGCTCGGTGTTGAGGTTCTTGGGAATGAATCCGGCACCGATCCCCTGAATCGGATGCGGCGACGGCTTGCCACCCGAGATCACCGGTGAAGCCGCGGGTTCGACTGCGAATACTTTCAACTGCGGCCAGATCGGCTTCAACACCTGCGCAAGCGCCGTGATGTGGCCGCCGGTCCCCACGCCAGTGATCACCGCATCCAGGCCTTCCGGAAAGTCGTGCAGCACTTCCTGCGCGGTGGCGCGCACATGCGCGTCGATGTTTGCTGGATTTTCAAATTGCTGCGGCATCCAGGCACCCGGCGTCTGTGCGACCAGTTGCCTGGCACGCTCGATCGAGCCCGTCATGCCTTTCTCGCGCGGCGTCAGCTCGAACTTTGCTCCGTACGCCAGCATCAATCGGCGACGCTCGATCGACATGCTGTCGGGCATCACCAGGATCAGCCGGTAGCCTTTCACGGCCGCGACCATTGCCAGGCCAATGCCGGTATTGCCCGACGTCGGCTCGATGATCGTTCCATCGCGCTTCAATTCGCCGCTCGCCTCGGCAGCCTCGACCATCGTTAGCGCAATGCGGTCCTTGATCGAGCCGCCCGGGTTGGCGCGCTCCGACTTGATCCACACCTCGGCTTGCGGTGCGATCGTGCTGAACAGCCGGTTGACGCGAATCGCCGGCGTATTGCCGATGGTTTGCAGAATGTCGTTTGCGCGCATGGAAGTCCGCCGTGTGATGTTATTGAATCGTCCATTTTATAAGTACCGACAGGGCGAGCGCGGCGCTGCGCGATAAGCTCCGCCATATGACGCTGGCAATCCAAACCGACGACATTCGCGCAGCCGCAGCGCGCCTCGCAGGCATCGCGCATCGCACGCCCGTTGTGACTTCAACCAGCGCGGACGCTTTGACGGGCGCCAAGCTTTTCTTCAAGTGCGAGAACCTGCAAAGAATGGGCGCGTTCAAGTTTCGCGGCGCCTACAACTCGCTCGCGCAATTCAGCGCCGACCAGCGTCGCGCCGGTGTTGTGTCGTTCTCATCCGGCAACCACGCACAGGCAATTGCGCTGTCGGCACGATTGCTGGGTGTGCCGGCCACGATCGTTATGCCGAGCGATGCGCCGCAGATGAAGATCGACGCAACGCGCGGCTATGGGGCCGAGGTGAAGCTGTTCGACCGCTACACCGAGGATCGTGAGGCAATCGGTCGCAAGCTCGCAGACGAGCGCGGCATGACACTGATTCCACCTTTCGATCATCCGCATGTGATGGCAGGCCAGGGCACCGCAGCGCTCGAGTTGCTCGAAGATGTTGGAGCGCTCGATGTGATGCTGGTGTGCGTCGGCGGCGGCGGGCTGATCTCAGGCTGCGCGGTCGCGACCAAGCACTCTCTTCCGCAATGCGCCGTGATCGGCGTCGAACCGGAAGCGGGCAACGATGTGCAGCTGTCGTTTCGCAGTGGAGCAATCGTTCACATCGACGTTCCGAAGACCATTGCCGATGGTGCGCAAACCCAACAACCCGGGCGCTTCACGTTCCCGGTGATTCAGGCGCTGGTCGATGACGTCCTGACAGTCGACGACGCGCAGCTCGTTTCGACGATGCGCTTCTTCGCGGAGCGGATGAAAATGGTCGTGGAGCCAACCGGCTGCCTTGCAGCGGCAGCCGCTCTGCAACGTGTCCTCGACTTGCGTGGCAAGCGCGTCGGCGTGATCGTGAGCGGGGGCAACATCGACATCACGCGCTACGGGGCGCTGCTCAGCGCCGCATAGGCATTCACGTTATTCAGCAAACATTTCTGCATTTGCGCTGCGCCCGCAGCAGCGTTCCCTTCGAGCAGCGAATTAGCACTGTGCAGCGCCCCTTACCAAACCTTTTGCGCCCATGCACCTCCCTAGCATCACTCAGCACTGGGAGGTTTCATGCATTTGGCCAAACGCATTTCAGTTGCGGTCGCAGTCCTCGCGCTCTTCGCGTATGGGGCAGCGACGGCTGCGGAGTTCGATGGCACCATCGTCGGCGTGGCAGACGGCGACACCGTCACTTTGCTGGACGCCAGCAAGACGCAGCATCGAATCCGGCTCGACGGCATCGACGCACCTGAACGCACGCAACCATACGGCCAGCGCGCGCGTCAGTCACTGGCCGATCTTGCACATGGCAGGACCGCTCACGCCGACTGTCCAAAAGTTGATCGCTATGGACGCGCTGTATGCCGCGTGATAGTTGACGGAGTCGACATCGGTTTCGAGCAGATCCGGCGCGGCTTTGCGTGGCACTACGTCAAATACGCGCGCGAGCAGCGCACGTCAGATCGCGCCAGTTACGCGCGCGCTGAACACGAGGCGCGCTCGGCTCAGACCGGGCTCTGGTCATTCAGCGATCCAACCCCGCCGTGGGACTATCGCCGCATACCAAAAGGGTAAGCGTCTTACCGCGTGCGGTTTCCCAACAGCGCCAGAAACTCGGCGCGCAAATTTGCATCTTTCAGAAACGAACCCCGCATCACGCTGCTGGTCATTGTCGAGTCTGAATCTTTTACACCGCGCCAGCGCATGCAGAAGTGGTCCGCCTCCATCACCAGCGCCAGCCCGTCGGGATGCATCGTGTGCTGAAGCAGATCGGCCAATCGCACCACCGCCTCCTCCTGAATCTGCGGCCGGCTCATCACCCAGTCGGTCAGCCTCACATACTTGGACAAGCCGATCAGATTGGTACTTTCATTGGGCAAGACCCCGATCCAGAGCTTGCCTAGGATCGGACACAGATGGTGTGAGCACGCGCTGCGCACGGTGATTGGGCCAACGATGATGAGCTCGTTAAGCCGTTCGATATTGGGAAATTCGGTAATCGGCGGCTTGACCGCATAGCGCCCTCGAAAGACCTCGTCGAGGTACATGCGAGCAATTCGGCGTGCCGTACCCCGCGTGTTGTGATCGCTATCTGTATCGATCACAAGGCTGCGTAAAACCTCAAGCAGCTTTGCTTCGACCTCATTCTGCAATTGCGGTAATTCGCCCGGTTCGATGCACTCGGCAATGCTGTCATTGGCGTGGAAACGCTGCCCCGCCGCCTCTAAGCGACCGCGGATCCTCTGGGATATGGAATCACTCATTGAATACCTCCTTGGCACGGCGCTTGCGACCAGGTTGTATACCAAATAGCGTCCTTTGCCGTTATTGGGCACCTCACTTGCCTTCAACTACCCATCGACTAGGGAGAGAACTTCATGAAGAAAATACTTGCAGTTGCAACAGCCGCGGTATTCGCGTTAGGCGCGTGCGAGACCATGGATGAGGGGCAGCGCCGCACCGCAACGGGCGCAGGCGTCGGCGCGGCAGCCGGCGCAGCCATCGGCGCACTAGGCAATGACAGCAACCGCGGTCGCGGCGCTGCGGCCGGTGCAGCGATCGGTGCTGCCGCAGGCGCGCTGGGCGGTTTCATCTGGAACAAGCGGATGGAAAGCCAGCAGAAGCAGATCCAGCAACAGACTCAAGGCACGGGCGTCGAAGTGACGCGCACGGCTGACAACCGGCTTCAGATCAACATTCCTGGGGATATCGCATTTGACACGGGTCAGGCCGCCATCCGGCCAAATTTCAGAACCGCGCTCGATAATTTCGCGCAGTCGCTACAGCAGAATCCAAGCAGCGCTGTGACCATTGTGGGCCACACCGATGGAACGGGTTCGTCGGCGACCAACGAAACGCTGTCGCTGCAGCGAGCTGATGCCACTCGTGACTATTTAGTGTCGCGTGGCGTGGCATCGAACCGTTTCAGTATCGATGGCCGCGGATCGCGCGAGCCGATCGCCAGCAATGACACCGACGCTGGCCGCGCGCGCAATCGCAGAGTCGAGATATTCCTCGGCGATCGCGACGCTTAAGCGTCTTCCGAATCTGGCGCAGGCCCGCTCAGCCTGCGCCAGCGGCATTGCGAGCTCGCATTTTCGCGACAATGTAATCAGCATGCGGTACGTGCAGCAATTCGGCAATACGTCGCAACACGTGATTTTCATGCGCCGACAATTCGGCATCGGCGTACGCGACCTGCCACATTAATTCGACCACGCGCAGCTTCTGTGGTTGGCTGAAGTGACGATTTACCAGCGAGGTGAACTGGTAGTAATCGGCGGCGGTTCTCACTTCCTCTTCCGCGAGTTGAATCAGCGTCTGCGCTTCGGTCTCCGACAACCCGAACTTTTCTCGCACCGCGCGCAGTACAACGTCTCGTTCGGCCGGCTGCACGTCGGCATCGCTTCGAACCACTTCAGCCAATAGCGCGGCCGTCGCCAGCTCGATGCTGTGCTTTTCGGTGACGGCCGTCGGCCGTGCCGTTATGTTGCGTTCGAAGAAATCCCGAATCGAGCTCAGCATTGCGTGATGTAACTGTTAGGGCGCATTTGGGTCAGTTGGGTCAATCACTTGGATATTGTTCATCTAACCGCCGCCGCTTTCTCGAACGTAGCTGCGCAGACGCGCCAAAATCTGAATCGCTGCGTTTCGCTCCGCACCCTTGGTGCGCTGCGCGTATCGGGGCAGGACGAACGATGTCTGATCCAGCACCGAACTCCACATCGACGCCGAGCTGACGCGCGTGAAAAGTTCTTCGAACTCCTGCTCGATTGAAGCACGCTCCGCACCCAGTCGCCGCTCAGCGATCGCGTGGAAAAGGCGTAGTTCGATGACGCCGACAAAGCTCCAGAAATCGGGATCATCGCGCGCCTTGAGCGCCAGGCTTTCGCGAACATCCGCCAGCGTGCGGGAGTCGAACCTGGACCAATCCGGTTTGCTGCCGTCAACGATCAGCTCGGCTGCCATACGATTGAGCGCGGGGTAGAACAGCGCCGCGTAATTCGTATCGCGCGCGAGCGCTTCGGCACGTGCGTAGGCCTTCTTCATGTTCGCGATCGCACTTCGCTCATCGGCTACACGTTTGGAAATTGCCGCGACCAATGCGAGACGCTTCCATGCGGATCCACAAAGATTGTGCCGTTCGATCGAGGGCTGCAACTTTGTAAGCCCTTCGAGCACGTCAATAGCCGACCTGATTTCGCGCCGCGCCACGGTCAGTTGTCGATCGCTCGGTCCGCCATCTTTTTTTTGCGCCTGCTCGACGGCTTCAAGTGCAAGCCGCGCGCGCAGGTTGCCGAGTTGCTCGGCGGCCTTGATCGAAGCGCTTCCGTCGTTCGCGGCCAACGCTTTGCTATACCAAGCGATCGCCTGCGCGGTGCCCTTGGTTTCTGCCCACGCCAACCCAAAGGATTCGGCAACCACGCCCATCCCACCCCATAAATCGCCGAAACGTTCTTCGAGGTGACGAATTTTCGCTCGCTGTTTCTCCTTGGCTGCTTTTTGATAACGGCTTTTGATGGCCAGCGATTCAAGCGCGAGCGCCAGGGCTGGGGGCGACGCCACCGCGGCAAACTCATCGCCCAGCGAAGGCGCGGGATGCTGCGCGTCACCGACACCGCGCCTGAATGTCCAATCGGGATCTCCATAGCACTGGTACGCCGCCCATGTGTTGCCGCCGAGCGCATGCGCAGCCATGCGTGCGTCGGCCACCGCATCAACGAATCTTCGGCCCCGCAACAGTGCTTGATAGAAAGTCGTCGCGAATACTTTTGCCGGTTCGTCCTCGACCGCCCAGCCTGCGGCAATAACACACCGCACGCCGATCTCGATCAGTTCTTCCGCGACGTTTGCTGCAAAGCGTGCGCGGTCGTACGTGCCCGCGAGCACTTCCTGCAGACCACGCGCCGCCAGATGGCAGCAATTGATAAACACCAGCTCCGGCACGGTGCGCATATTGTGGATTTCGCGCGTCCCGAGAAACGCATTTCCGGACAGCACCACGCCGCGTGGATTGACGAGTTGCTGCGGGGGGTCGCCGGGCTTCAGCGGCACCGGGCCGAAGAGTTCCGGAGGTTCACCGTGCCCGGCAATATGCACGATGCGCCAGTCACGCTCCAGCAACGAGTTGACGATCGTCAGTGCATCGGCTCCGAACCGATCAGGATCGTCGGGGCTGATCAGCGCTTTCACTCGCTGCGCATCAAGGGCGCCGTTGGCCGTCAAACTTGCCACCACCGCACTCGCCTCGTCGCGCGCGCCGGTGAGGCGTGGATACACGGCGGGATCGCACTCAGGCTCGCCAATCACGAGCACACTGGCGTCGGCTTCGGCATCCACCACCTGTTGCCGAAACTGATTCGTGCGCAGCTTGCGCAACAGCTTGGCGCGGATCGCCCACGGCGGCGCGCTGCCGCCGCCACCGGCATCGGTATCGAGCAGCTCCCACGGAATACCGGCGGTGCCGCCGTCGAGCTCGATCACCATCTCGGTGGTGCCGCCGAGAAATGACTCCATCTCAACCGGCACCAGCAGTTGGAACAGGGTGCGGCCGATCCGCCGATCGGTGTTCTGGTCGTTGGACGCCCGCGCCACCAGCTCACGCAACAACGGCCCTTGTGTTGCCTGCGCCCGCACTTCGGTGCGCGCTCGCTTGGTATCGAGCGTGTAGGCAATCGTTGCCTGGTCGTACGGGCCCGCTTGCGTGACTGCAGTAATGAAATCGTAATCGGCGCCGCGATAGCTCGAGTCCAGCGGTCGGCGCAGGGCACCGGTGCCGGAGCGCACGATGTTCGCGATCGCGTACCGGCCCGGTGTCGCTGTGTTCTGCACTTGCAACGAGCGCCATGCTTCGGTGGCGCGATCCAGATAAAGCTCGACCAAATACAAGTGGCCCACGCGCGGCCGACGGTGCATTGCACGCTTGGGATCGGCCTCGTGTTCAATGGCGGCGCGCTCGTTGGCCTCGCGTAATCGATCATCAGCCTCACGCACGCCCTGCGCAACGAGCTGGGCAGATTGACCCACGGTGATGCCCGTACCGCCGCTGCCGATCATTGTCGCGGCAATTTCAAACAGCGCGGGTGCGTCGGCGTCATCGCCTGACTTGACCTCCGTCATCCGCTGCGCCCAGGCGATCGTTGCCTGCCGCACGGTGCGCACCATATCGGCCGGCCGCAACTCCCCTTCGCCACCCAGCCCCGCAACGATCACCGCTTCCGGACGCGGCGGTTGCCACGGATTTTCTGGATCCGTTCTGCTGTTAACGAAAATCTGGTGCGTCCCAGGCGGTTCCGGGTACAGGCCGACCTTCAGCGAAGCGTCCATCGCTCCGCCGATCAAACGGTTCATCACGAACTCTGTGCCCGACAGCCGCAGCGAGCGGTAGTGCCCGAGCATCAGCGGCTGGCCAATGAAACTCAAGTCGCCATTGATCACCGTGACCTGCAACGCAGCGCCGCGCGACGCAGGCGTGATCGATGGCTGTGTTTCCGCCGCAAGCAACTCGCGCGGCTCCTGCGGGGGAGGTCCAACCACACGCTCGCGCGACGGACGGCTGCGCACGCTCGCGCTCGCGCCGCGTGACACCGGATTTTCGACGTGCGGGCGCAGCAGCGTCGTAGATCCGGTATCAAGTAGCTCGCGGTAAGCGTCAAACGCCTGTTTGGCGTTTGACAGGTCGCCGTGCACGCAATCGAGTTGCCACGTACGGACGCCCGGCAGCCGCGCACTGGAAACGGTCACACGTCCGTCGCCTTGATCGGGCGCGTTCAGATAGACCAAGCCTTCATCGCCAAAGGTGTAGCCGTCCGGCGTGAATTTCGCCTGCCCGAGCACCAGCATTACCTTGTCCGAAAACGACGCAAGATCGCCGCCAGCCTGCGCATCGAGCCGCTTGCGCAACGCCACGGCGCGATCAAGCACCTGCTGTGGCGGTACGCCCCAGCTATACGAGGTGATCTGAATTTCTTCGCGGTGCCACCAGCTGTTATCGCGCACACGCTTCAGATCATCGTCGGCCAGTGCCTGCCATGTCGCTTGCTTTGACAGCGCAAGCGTCTCGTCGAGCAGCGCCGCCTGCAACTGGATGAAGCCGGGAAAGCGCGCCATCAGTGCACGCGCAGAGCGGTCCTGAAACGGTGCGCCAAATGTCACCAGCATGTTGCCAAAGCTGTCGTCGCCAGACAGCACCTGCATCGGAGCCCACGAGCCGCCGTTCGGTGTCCCGAGCATCAGCAATCGTGCGTCGGCGTGCCCCATCATTCGCTGCCACACGGCGGGGCGCTCGAGCTGCATCGTGCGCGCCAGCAC
>JACCYC010000316.1 GCA_013696665.1 Burkholderiaceae bacterium
GCCGCTCGCTTGCGACGCGCGTGCGCATCGGCTTGCAAAAAACTGACCGTCTGACGGTCAATCGCACTAATTCGCATATCTACGCGAGCGTGATTTCGGGCACCAGCGGCAAGGTGTTGTGTTCGGCGTCCACACTCGAAGCTGATGTGCGTACCAAGCTCGCTGCTGCGAAGGGCAAGGGCGCCAATGTCGAGGCCGCCAAATTGGTCGGTACGCGCGTGGCCGAAAAGGCGAAGGCGGCTGGGGTCGAGCACGTTGCGTTCGATCGTGCCGGGTATCGATTCCATGGCCGCGTCAAAGCGCTGGCCGAAGCGGCTCGTGAAGCCGGCCTGAAGTTTTAGGAAGGTAGGGACACAAAGTGGCGAGATTTCAACCTAAGGGCATCAATACCGAGGACCGCGACGACGGCATCAAAGAAAAGATGATCGCGGTCAACCGCGTGACCAAGGTCGTCAAAGGCGGTCGCATTCTGGGTTTTGCTGCGTTAACCGTCGTGGGTGATGGCGACGGCCGCATTGGCATGGGCAAGGGCAAATCGCGCGAGGTTCCGGTTGCTGTACAGAAGGCAATGGAGAAGGCGCGGCGTGGAATGGCACGCATTCCTCTGAAGAACGGAACCGTGCACCACCTGGTCGAAGGTAAGCATGGCGCATCGCGTGTTTTGCTTTCACCGGCGGCCGACGGTACCGGGGTGATCGCGGGTGGACCGATGCGAGCCGTGTTCGATGTGATGGGCGTGCGCAACATCGTTGCAAAGTCACATGGTTCGACCAATCCATACAACCTGGTGCGGGCAACGCTGAATGCACTCGAGAAATTGCGCACGCCGTCCGAGATTGCGGCCAAGCGCGGCAAGTCGGTCGAAGAAATCTTCGGCTGAGGAACTGACCAATGACTGACAAGACGGTGACTGGCAAAAAGGTTCGGGTGAAGCTCGTCAAGAGTGCGATTTCGGCCAACGTTGCTCATCAAGCCACGGTGCGCGGCCTGGGTCTCAAGCGCATGCATCAGACGCGCGAGCTTGAAGACACACCGGCGGTGCGCGGAATGATCAAAGCAGTCGCCTTCTTGGTGAAGGTCGTTTGATTAAACGATAGGGCCCATGATGCGTTTGAATAAGCTAAAACCCGGCGCAGGCAGCAAGAGCGCAGCGCACCGAGTCGGCCGTGGCATTGGCTCCGGCTGGGGCAAGACGGCGGGCCGCGGCCACAAGGGACAGAAGTCACGTGCCGGTGGTTTCCACAAGGTCGGATTCGAAGGCGGGCAGATGCCATTGCATCGGCGACTCCCGAAGCGTGGCTTCACGTCGCGTACACGCCGCTATGTTGACGTCGTGCGCTTGAGCGATCTACAGAGACTTGGATTGGCTGAAGTCGATCTCGCGATCCTGAAACAGGCTGGAATTGTGTCGGCACTTGCGCTCGACGCCCGCATCATCAAGTCTGGTGAACTGTCCACCAAGGTCAGTGTGCGCGGCCTTGGCGTCACCAAAGGGGCAAAGGAAGCGATCGAAGCCGCCGGGGGGTCGCTAGCGGATTCCGCCGACGCGGACACTAAGCCGACCAAGAAGGCGGCGGAAAAGACAGAGAAAATTGCCGCCAAGAAAAAGGCAATTGAAGCAGCCAAGTCACGGCCGAAAGAAGTGGCAGCGAAGAAGCCGCGCAAGCCCAAGAAGAATTCGGAAGGTAATTAGGAAGCCCAGTGGCGACGAGCCTGCCCAACACGATTGGCAATACCGGAAAGTACGGCGACCTGAAGCGTCGGCTGATTTTTCTGGTGCTGGCGCTCGTCGTCTATCGCGTCGGCACCCATATTCCCGTTCCTGGCATCGACCCCGAGCAGTTGCGCCAGCTTTTCAACAGTCAGCAAGGTGGCATCCTCGGGCTGTTCAACATGTTTTCGGGCGGGGCGTTGTCGCGCTTCTCCGTGCTTGCGCTGGGGATCATGCCTTATATCTCGGCGTCGATCATCATGCAGATGCTGACTTATGTGATGCCTTCGATGGAGGCGCTGCGCAAGGAAGGCGAATCGGGGCGCCGCAAGATCACTCAGTACACGCGCTATGGCACATTGGCGCTGGCGATTTTCCAGGCTATTGGTATCTCGGTTGCGATCGAATCGCAGGCCAACCTGGTCATTGATCCCGGCCTGATGTTTCGTTTCGTCTGTGTGACCTCGCTGGTTACCGGAACAATGTTCCTGATGTGGTTAGGCGAGCAGATCACGGAGAGGGGATTGGGTAACGGCATTTCGATTCTGATTTTCGCGGGAATCGTGGCGGGTCTGCCGAGTGCGATCGGTGGTTTGTTCGAGCTTGTGCGTACGGGCGGCCTGGCGCCTCTTGCAGCCCTGTTCATCATCGCGCTGATCGTCGCGGTTACAGCGTTTGTCGTGTTTGTCGAGCGCGGTCAGCGCAAGATCACCGTGAACTACGCCAAGCGACAGGTCGGCAACAAGATTTACGGCGGCCAAAGCT
>JACCYC010000318.1 GCA_013696665.1 Burkholderiaceae bacterium
CGCCGGAATCCGCAAACAACGCAGGCGCGCAGACCTCGTTCATCCCGATGCTCACCTTGGGCATTCCGCCGAACGCAGTGATGGCGCTGATGGTGGGCGCGATGACGATCCACAACATTCAGCCGGGTCCGCAAGTGATGTCGAGCAATCCTGCGCTGTTCTGGGGGCTGATTGCTTCGATGTGGATCGGCAATCTGTTCCTGGTGGTGCTGAACCTGCCGCTGATCGGCATTTGGGTTCAGCTGCTGAAGGTGCCCTACCGGTTGCTGTACCCGGCGATTCTGGTGTTCTGCGGTATCGGCGTTTATTCGATCAACAACAACCCCTTCGACGTCACAATGACCGCGGTGTTCGGACTGCTCGGCTACATTTTCTTCAAGCTGCGTTGCGAGCCCGCACCGCTGATTCTTGGATTTATTCTGGGTCCGATGATGGAAGAAAACCTGCGGCGGGCGATGTTGTTGTCGCGGGGTGACCCGACCGTGTTTTTCACGCGCCCCCTATCGCTCGGGCTGCTGATTGCTGCCGCTGCGCTAGTTGTTATCGTCGCACTGCCGAATATCAAGAAAAAGCGCGAGGTCGCTTTTCAGGAAGTGACCTAGCGCGGTCTAAAGGCAGGTGATCAGCCTGCCTTCGGAACACCATCAAAGAAATCCACGACGCCGGTGTCGAGCGAATACTCGGCGCCGACGACTACCAGTTCATTGGTTTGGATCAACTCCTCGATCATCTGCGATCCATGCCGCAAATGATTGGCTGACGCGCGGATGTTGGCGCGTACTGCCTGATGCACTAGATCATCTGTTCCACGCCGTTCTTGGTTGGCCAGCAGACCCTCGACCGAAGGCCGGATGCGGTCGACGATCGACTGCAGGTTGCGCGACTGGTTCTCTGTGGGGCGCTGCAGTTCTTCGAGTGTCGCGACCACAGCTCCACAGCGCGAGTGGCCAAGTACCACGATCAAGCGCGTCCCGAAGCGCTCCGCGGCAAACTCTACGCTGCCAACTTGCGAAGGCGCGACGATATTTCCCGCAACGCGAATGACGAACAATTCACCGAGCCCCTGGTCGAAAACGATCTCCACTGGCACGCGCGAGTCGGAACATCCAAGGATTACCGCGAAAGGTTCCTGGGCACTTGCCAACTGCCCGCGCCGCGTTTCATCTGCCAGTGCTGCAAAACTTCGCGCGTTCGTCACAAATCGCACGTTGCCCTGCTGCAGACGCTGTAGCGCTTCCTTTGCCGCGATCATCGTTGCTCGTGAAACCAGAATTCGATTTCCGAAGTTTCCACCTCGAAGCGCGCCGCATGCAGGGTGCCTGCGCCCACGTGGTACCAGTCGCCGACGCCATGCCGGGTCTCGATGCCATTAACAGTCAGTAATAGTTCTCCTTGCGTGATCACACCGACGTTCTCGGTGTCGTGACAGTGGGCCGGAATGACGGTGGCCGCCGGGTACGAAGCAAACAGAACATCACAGTTCTTCGCCTCCAGCTTGAATGCATCGAACGGGCCGTCGAACGCGGGCAGGTTGCGCAGCAGTTTTGGAAAGTGCATGGGAAACATCCGAGTGAATCACGCGATAACTAGATGATGCATCGGGCCACCGCGCTCTGCCCTGGCGGCTGATCGTAAACATGTATGAACCCGTTCCCCAGCGCCAAGCGCACGTTGCGCACACCGGCCGCTTCTCGTCCCAGACGATCGTTGCCGCAAGCGCCTGCGTAAAAAATTTGAGTGTCGACGAAAGCTCCGAGGCGAAAATGTGGATGTGGTCCAGGCTGACTCGCACAATGCTTCCACGATAATCCATCCAACCGTGTAGCGCCGCGGCGCAAGTAACATGGCGTCCCGAAGTGGCTACTCGTGCTGCTTCGCATAGCTAACAGGCGCCGAATGAATTTACGTTTCCTATTGGCCGCTTTGGTTGTTGCGTGGCCGTTATTCACGTCAGCCCAGACCTACCCGGCCAAGCCGATCCGGCTAGTGGTGCCGTTTCCGCCGGCGGGTGCCACGGACATTCTGTCGCGCGAGCTCGCACGCCAATTATCAGACCGAATGAAGCAGCAGGTGATCGTCGACAATCGTCCAGGCGCCGGCGGCACGCTCGGCAGCGACATCGTGGCCAAGAGTGCGCCCGACGGCTACACGATCCAGATGGCGACGAGCTCGACGCATTCGATCGGGCCGAGCCTGAATCCGAAAATTCCTTACAACGCGCAGACCGACTTCACTCCCGTTGCGCACGTTGCGAACTCGGTCAATCTGCTGGTGATCGCTCCGAATGTCAAAGCGAACAACGTCAGCGAGCTGGTCACCTTGCTGAAGGCGAACCCGGGCCAATTCAACTTTGGGTCCAGTGGCAACGGCACGATCGTGCATCTGACCGCGGAGTTGTTTAAGTCGCTGACAGGCACCTATGCGGTTCACATTCCCTATCGTGGCACCGCGCTGGTAATCCCCGACATGATGACTGGGCAGATTCACATGCTGTTCGACAACATCGCATCGGCGATGCCGCATATAAAGGACGGGAAACTACGCGCGATTGCGGTTACCTCGACGCAACCTTCGCCGTTACTGCCCGCGTTGCCAACGGTGGCGGCGAGCGTGCCCGGCTTTGAGTCGGTGACATGGTTCGGCGTGTTTGGCCCAAAGGCGATGCCCGCCGAGATTACGCAAAGGCTTAACTCCGAGATCAACGCTGTGCTGAAGTCACCCGAGTTTCTGGAGCGCCTGCGCGCACTCGGTTATGACGCGGCCGGAGGCACGCCTTCAGACTTCGCAAAGGTCGTAGCGGCCGACGCGGCCAAGTGGGCGACGCTGATCAAAGAGCGCAAGATCACAGCGGAGTAGATCGTGCAACTGGCATTGTTGTTCGAAGTAAAGCCGAAGCCGGAAACGTTCGACGAGTACCTGGCGATCGCCGCCCGATTGCGACCCGAGCTCGACGCCTCCGGGGGTTGCCTGTTCATCGACCGCTTTCGATGCGTGCGCGAGCCGGCTCGCATTCTTTCGCTGCAAATATGGCGCGATGAAGCCGCGCTGGTGAAGTGGCGCGTCAACGAGCCGCACCATAAAGCGCAGACGCTGGGACGCACGCGAATCTTTGGCGATTACCGGCTGCGAATCGCGCAGGTGCTGCACGAAGAATCGGCCGGCGCGGAGTGGCGGCCGGCGCGGCTCACCACCTATAACGACCCGGCTGCGCAACCCCCGCGTTACCTGACGATTGCGGAATCGCATCAGGCTTTGGGTATCGGCGAGTCGTATGAAAGTTTGTATCGTCCCGGCGAGTTTGCGGCCGTTCTTGATGTGGCCTCGCCATCGGTGGCACCCAAGATGTCCGCACTGCCCGGCGCATTTCGAGTGAGGGTGTGCGAAACCGAACGCGACTATGGAATGTTCGATCGGCGCGAAGCCGCGCAGTACTACCCGCCGCGCGAGCGTGCCGTCGAACAATGAATTTCAGCTGGGCAAATCCGTACGCGACCGTACGCACGCCGGTCTTTGCGCGCAACGTCGTCGCGACTTCGCAGCCGCTCGCCGCCCAGGCCGGTTTGCGGGTGCTGCAGGAGGGCGGCAACGCCGTCGACGCGGCGATTGCGGCGGCGGCGGTCCTGACAATGACCGAGCCGTGCAGCAACGGTCTGGGCTCGGACAACTTCGCGATCGTGTGGGATCCGCAGAGCCGGCAACTACATGGATTGAACTCCAGCGGCATCGCTCCCGCTGCCTGGTCGGTCGAATACTTCGAACGCAAGCACGGAGAATCAGCGATTGTTCCGCTACGCGGATGGGATTCGGTCACCGTGCCCGGCGCGGTCGCGGGCTGGTCCCTGCTGCACGGAAAGTTCGGCAAGCGAACCTTCGCCGACGTGCTGGCCCCGGCAATCGACTATGCCGAGCGCGGCTTCGCGGTGAGTCCCGGCGTGCAGGACAAGTGGCGGCGCGCCACAGCACTGTTGCGCAATCAACCGGGCTTCGCCGAAAGCTTTCTGCC
>JACCYC010000359.1 GCA_013696665.1 Burkholderiaceae bacterium
CCTGCAGCCCGACGTTAAGGTGAGTCGCTAACGACGGCACGGCTCAGTGTGAAACGCGCCTAACTAACCCGACGCGTGACAAAACTGCGCCAGACGATTGATGAAAGACGCCGCTGCCTGCTGGGCGCCGCGGCGGTGTCGCTCTCCGATTCCACGATCGCGCAGCTTTCCTCGAGCCGCACGCTGAGAATCATTCTGACGGCGCCGCCCGGCTCCTCAATTGATGTGCTGGGCCGCGTAATCGCCGACAAAATGCGCGAGCGAATCGGCCACGCCGTGCTGGTTGAAAACCGTCCCGCCGCGGGCGGCACTGTCGGTACCAACGAGATTGCAAAAGCGGCGGCCGATGGATCAACAATCGGGCTCTCATTTACCGGCCCGCTCGCAACGGCGCCGTTTCTGTATGCGAAGTTGCCGTATGACCCGGTAAAAGATCTTGCTCCGATTGTTTTGGTGGGCACCGCACCAAATGTGCTCGCGGTCAACGCTGCACTGCCCGTCAAGTCGTTCACGGAATTCCTGGCCTATGCGCGGCAAAATCCAGGGAAGCTGAACTACGCGTCGGTCGGCAATGGAAGCGCTTCGCATCTGTCGATGGAATTGCTAAAGACCGAGGCCGGCCTCTTCATGCTCCACATTCCGTACAACGGCGCTCCCCCAGCCGTACAGGCCGTTGCCGCGGGTGATGTGCACGTTGTGATGTCGAACCCCACGACCTTATTGCCCATGGTTCAGTCAGGACGCGTAAGGCTGCTGGCGGTCACCAGCCGCCAGCGATGGGCCGGGCTGCGCGACCTACCCACGATTCATGAAAGCGGTTTCCCGGGTTTCGAAGCGATCGCGTGGAATGGATTTGTTGCACCCGCCGCTACAGCACGCTCAGTGATCGAATCGCTGAACCGCGAGATCAACGCGGTGCTGGTGGCGCCGGACGTCAAGACGCGGATCGAAGCTTCTGGATGGCAAATCGCGGGGGGCTCAGCCGAATCGTTCGGCGCCTTTATCCGCGCAGAACAAGCGCGATGGCAGCCGGTGATCAGGCGCAGCGGCGCGCGGATCGATTAACCATTCATCGTGATGGCGTCGGCCGCTGCGAGCGATGCCAGCAATGCCGCATTGATCCGACCCATCGAAACACCGACGAGCTGAGCGGCGCGCTCCGAACCGATTGCGTCGCCGCGCTCGATGACTTCTGCCAGGGCGAGGTACACGCCATACGGGCCTTGATGCGCGCGCACCGCATCAAGCACCGGCCGCGGCAACGCCGCCGAAGCGAACAGCCGCTCGTGCGAATGTCCGGTGATTTGCTGCAGTAACGAAAAGGCGCCGACCGTGAACAAGTCATCGCGCATGCCATTGACCTGAGTGGCCAGCGCTTCGAGGAAAAAGCCGCGCTGCACGGCCATGTAAATCAGTGGCATCGATCGCGTTTGCGAAGATGACACACCAAGCAGTAATAACAGCCAGCGCACCAGTCGTTTGTAGCCGAGCACCATGATGGCATGCCGGATCGATGTGATCGGCGACGTGTGCGACGCCCCGGAGGCAAATGCGGGACCGTTGATAACCGACAACAGCATCAGCGCGAGGCTCGGCTCATTTTTGAACGCCCGCTCGAGAGCGATCACATCGGCGTCGCTTTGAATCAATCGCACGATGTCGAGCACCGCGCGTCGTGTCGGCTCCAGGCCCGCCGACGGCTCCACGGTGGGCTCATCGAGGGGCCACCCGATCGTTGCGTGCGCGCCGCGCGCCAGCGCGGCATCAACTTCCGCCCGCGTGTGAATATCTCGCACCCACAATGGCGGCGTTCCGTCGTGTCCACGCGCCTTGTCGTTGCCGGCGACCACCGCTGCGAACATGTGTTGCCAATCCCGGGGTGGAGCCTTGGTCGATTGACGCAGCACGAACCGCACACCATCGCGGTGCGCCACTGCGATCGCTTCCAACTGACGGTTTGTCAGCGTCTCCCAGGACACTTCCAGCATCAGACCACTTTTGCCCGCGGCCTTCTTGTTCCAGTCACGCACTATTGCGATGTCGGATTCCAGCGACGATGGTCCCATGGCCAGTACGGCCACCCCGCGCGGCAACAGCGACGTCTGATCGGCAAGCGCTGAAATCACAGCACCGACTGCAGAGGCCGCGGCGGATTCTGTCCCGGGTGCTGCGGCGACCTCGATCCTGACGCCCAGGATGCGCCTGTCACGGCCAACGATCGGCCTCCAGCCCAGCCGGAGGTCATCGAGCGCCACGCCCTCGCTCGACACCTCGTCGTAGAGGCTGTCTGCGGGCCGTAAATGGGAGCCGTCCATCACTGATTTTCGGCGCTTTCAAGGCTGCGCTTGAATCGGCAGAACCCCGAAAAGCAGGGCTTGCACGCCACTTGGCCAATTTGGCTAGCAATTCCCCAGGACGGCGTAGCGGCAATACCTGCATGCGACAATCGCCGCCCTTCGCGCGGAGTGACTCGCTTTCAGTCGCCGCGCTACTTCGATTGCTTATCGCGCTGATGCCCCTTTTTGCTTCCACGATTTTGCTGTCGGCGTTTTTGCTGTTCTTGGTGCAGCCGATCATCGCCAAGCAAATCCTTCCGTGGTTTGGCGGAAGTTCCGCGGTTTGGACCACGTGTCTGGTGTTCTTTCAGGTCGTTTTGCTGGCGGGGTACACCTATTCGCACCTGGCGACACGCTATTTGAAGTCCACCCATCAGGCGTATCTGCATATCGGGCTGCTGGCGTTAAGCCTGTTATTTCTACCGATCATCCCGAGTGAAGCGCTAAAGCCGCTCGCCGGCGCGGATGCCGCGATCCGCATCGTCGCGCTGCTCTTTGCAACAATCGGCTTGCCTTACTTCCTGCTATCGGCCACCGGCCCGCTGTTGCAAAAGTGGGTCGCACCGCGCTTTCCCGAAAAGACGGTCTATCGACTGTTCGCGCTTTCAAACTTCGGATCGTTGGTTGGATTGCTTGCATTTCCGTTTGCCATCGAGCCGTTTTCCACCGCGCACGCGCAATCGGTCGCGTGGAGTGTTGCGTACGCAATCTTTGCAATCGCGTGCGCAGCCTCCGCTTGGACGGCAGCGCAATCTGCGGATCAATCCGTACCTGTCAGAACTGCGGTGGCCGATGAAGCACGCGGCCCACGACCTGGCATCCGGGATTACGCACTGTGGCTCGCATTCGCCGCGCTGGGATCGGTGCTGCTGCTGGCAACGACGAGCCATATCACGCAAAACATTGCGACCGTACCCTTCCTGTGGGTGTTGCCACTATCGCTTTACCTGCTGACGTTCGTCGTCGCATTCGAGGGCCGCGGCGGCCGCGGCTGGTACCAGCGAAGCTGGTTTCTTTTTCCGACCTTGCTGCTGCTGGTGGCGATGGCAGCAGGCCTCTCGGCGAACCGCGGCGTGCTCGACGTGAGTCTCGCGGTTCCGCTGTACACGCTTGGCATGATGATGGCTGCATTTTTTTGCAACGGAGAGCTGGCGCTCAGTAAACCCGTACCTCGCTATTTGACACAGTTTTACCTGACGATTTCGCTCGGCGGTGCTTTGGGCGGCTTGCTGGTGGGCCTGGTGGCGCCGCGTGTTTTTCCGACCTACTTCGAATTACCGGTCGCACTTGTGCTGTTGGCATCGCTTGCGGTTTTCGTTGCGCGCAGGACGCGCTGGCTGGTCGGCCCAGCGGTCGTCGCCACGCTCGCCACCGGCTGGTTTGGCAGCGAGTACATCGGCTTTCTGCGCGAGGAAGCCGTGTACATGCATCGCAATTTCTACGGCACGCTGCGCGTCAAGGAACAGGGCGAAGGCGACCATCAGGTGCGCCGGTTGTTGCACGGTGTGATCCTGCACGGCGAGCAACTGACAATCAGTCCCAAGCGGCTTGAACCGGGCACTTACTACGCGCGGTCGTCTGGCGTCGGCCGCGCCATTGAAGCCAGACAGCGCCACCAGGACTCAGTCAAGTTAGGCTTTGTGGGTCTTGGAGTCGGAACACTGTCCGCTTACGGACGAGGGGGCGACCTGGTGCGCTTCTACGAGCTCGACCCCGACGTACTGGCGCTCGCAAAGACTCAGTTTTCATATCTGAACGCGTCGCCATCGAAGATCGAATATGTGATCGGCGACGCGCGATCTTCGATGGAGCGCGAGCTGGCATCAGGGCAGCCGCATGGCTACGACGTGCTCGCGATTGACGCATTTTCCAGCGACTCGATTCCGGTGCACCTGATCACGCGCGAGGCGGTGCAGCTCTACTTCCAGCACCTGCAACCCAACGGCATTCTGGCCGTGCATATTTCGAATCGCTTCCTCGACCTGAAGCCCGTGCTCGCCAATATCGCGCAAGCATTGGGACTGACTGCGAGACTGATAACCGACACACCGGCAGATGGCAGTTCCGGATCGACCACCGACTGGGTGTTGCTTGCGCGCTCCGCCACGACATTTGACGCTGAACAACTGGTGGCAGTGGCCGAACCCATCGAGCCGAAGCCGGAGTTCTCGCTTTGGACCGATCAGTTCAATAATCTGTTCGATATATTGAAATCGCGTCCGATCAACGAGCTTCGTCGAATGATCGGATTGGACTGAACACCCGGTCACTCTGCTCACTTTAATTGGATCTATGTCAACGCAACGCAAACCACGCATCGTCGTCAAGAACTCACGCATCCATGGACGCGGCGTTTACGCGGCGCGCCGTCTGAAAGCTGGCGAGAACATCATCGAATACAAGGGCGAGCGCATTCGGTGGAAAGAGGCCGATCGACGTCCGCCATCGGATCCTGATGATCCGTTCCATACCTTTTTCTTTTCGCTTGACGATCAAAAAACGGTAATCGACGCCAGCGTCGGGGGCAATGCAGCCCGATGGATTAATCACTCGTGCGATCCGAACTGCGAAACCGAAGAGACTGACGATGGCAGGCTTTTCATTCAAGCCCTGCGCGATATTCGTTCCGGTGAAGAGCTCAACTACGACTATTCGCTGACGATCGAAGAGCGCCTGACCGCTGCGCTCAAGAAGAACTACGAGTGCCGATGCGGCTCCAAGAACTGTCGGGGGACGATGCTGGGATTGAGCAAGCGACAAATCGCGAGCGCTGCCAAGGCCAAGAAAAAATTGCGCCCGAAAAGCGCGTAATCGTTCGCTCGCAGTAGTCCGCACGCTCGATGGCGAGAACTCGCCGCCGAGCTTAACGTCCAAGCACCGTGCAACGTTTTCTGACTCGTCCGCTCACTTTGATGTTAGGCGCGCTCACACTTGGAGGCGGCGCCGCCGGCTGCGCTTCGCTTGATGAATGGCAGCGCCAGGCGATCTTCAATCCAGTTAGAGACAACCCTCGCTGGTTTTCCGAGCCACTGCCCGGCACCGAGGAATACGAAATCAAGTTGGCCAATGGCCAGCATCTTCACTTCTGGTATGTGCCGCACGCATCGGCCAAACCTGCGCCGACAGTGCTTTATCTGCACGGTGCCCGTTGGAACTTGAACGGCAGCGTGTTTCGCATGTCACGCTGGACCGATTTCGGTTTAAACGTGTTGGCGGTGGACTATCGAGGATTTGGCAAGAGCACCGAGTTGCTGCCCTCGGAAGAAACCGCTTATGAAGATGCCCGCGTAGCGCTGGAGGAATTGAAGCGGCGCGAGCCCGATCCAGCGCGCCGTTTTATCTACGGACATAGTCTCGGCGGCGCACTTGCAATTGATTTGGCCGCGGGGCCGCTGAAAGAGCCGGCCAATCAAGTCGGCGGGGTGATCATCGAGTCGACGTTCACGTCAATCCCGGCCGTCCTGCGCGGAATGAAATATGGATGGGTGCCCGGAATTGGTCTGGCGGTCACGCAACCGTTCGACTCTGCCACCAAGATCGGCAAGGTCGACGTGCCACTGTTGATCATCCACGGAACCGCCGATGGGATCGTGCCGCACGCAATGGCTGACGAGCTGTTCGCGGCGGCATCGAGCAAGGTGAAGAAAGTCATCAAGATCGAGGGTGGCACTCACTCGAGTGCGAGCCGTGCAGGCGGGGTCGCCTATCGCAACGCCGTTCTCGACTTCGTGCGCCGCGGCACCGGTGGTCCAGTCAGCGATGCTGCTGTAAGTTCGCAGTAGAGTTAACCCTTCGCTCGGCGCAGGCGTGAGACATTGCCGATCACCGACACTGACGACAACCCATCGCTGCGGATGCAATGATCGGGCTTAACACGTGCGGCAAACTGCCTGCGCGTGACTCATCCCGCAAAACCACATTAAGTTAACTCCGGCTGCACGTGACGCGGTTTCATTTCGCCGCTCTGTCGTTAAGACTGCTCTGCCGTGCACGAATCTTTTCGGGCCAACGGCTTTTGATAAATGCGAGGACAGCCCAGATCTGTTCGTCGGTCAGGACGGTGCCAAACGCAGGCATATCGCTTTGATACCCGGCGGGGGCCAGCGGAGGTTTCAACCCCGATTTCGTAAGGCCGAACAGAACTTCGTCAGGGTGATGCCAGGTGTGACCCGACTCATCATGCGGAGGCGCCGGAAAACGCCCATCGGGCTTGCGTGTCGTCCAGTTTGGCTGCCCTTCCAGATTTGCGCCGTGGCAACTCGCGCAGTTCTCGCGGTAAACCTGCGTACCCAACGCAACCTGACGCGGGTCGGCGGCATCGGCGCGTCCGGTCACAGCCGATGGCCAGAACATCCAGCCGGCGGCTAGGGCTGCGGCGACGGTGGACGCAACAACCCACAAGGCGGTTGACTTCAGAACACTCCCCCAGGAAGTTGCACTCAGCCGCCGGGATCACTCAAAGCGACGTCCAAAGCGATGGGAACGGCTGAACGGTTTGTCCACATCCAACAGTAACCCTGGTCGCTGCCGGCTACGAGGCGACCGCTCGCGTTGCTGACTCCTTCGCGCCGTTCCGGATACTCGACCTGCTTACCTACGTGATAGTGAATATTGAAATCGGTCGAAGCGGCTGCATTGAACCTCCAGGCAACTGCTTGTCCGGATTTCAGATCCGCGCACAGTTCCGCAAACTTTCCGGGCTGCAGGATGAGCCGCTTCTCCACAGTTGATCCCGGACCGAGTTTCACTTCGATCACCTCGGCGACTGCCGGAATCGCCATACCCAGGCATGCAATAGCGACGATCAAGTTCCGCATAGTGAGGTGGCAAAGGGCCTTACGCGAGATGACGCAGTTCTCGCAGCGCCACCGACAGCATCGCCAGGTCTGCGGACTTGGTATCGGCGAGTTCACTCAACATGCGCTGCGCACGCTCGATCGCAGGCCGCTGCGCGGTCTCCCACGCGGCGTGCCCACCCGCCTGCATTGCATCGGCGGCGAGTTCGCGCTGCAAGGCTGACAGGTCCTCGGCCAACGAATTCTTTGCCATGCCTTGCCAGTAACCTTCCGACGAGAGAGCAGCAATTTGCGCGCGAAGGCGCGCAAGCCCAAGTAGCACGGCGATTGCAAAATACGTCGCCGCCACCGCCGCTTCAGATTGACCCGACGATTCTGCAACCTCTGCGATATCGAGCGCAGCAACCGATACGTCTGACGCCGCCACGGTGAAGGCCAGCTTCGGCGGTACTCCCTGCAGCACCAAAGCCTGTTCACGTTCAGTGATTGAGGCACGCCATGGCGTCTCAAGCGGCGCCGTTGCGATGAATTCGTACAGGGCCGAGACGACCGGTGCAAGGCGAGCAATCGTTGGGTCAATCGGATCGGATAGACGTTGCGAGCGCAGGAACCATGTGGTTGACCGCACTGTGCGTTGCCCCAATGCGATCAGCATTTGCGACTGCACTTCGTCTGGCACGATATTGTCAAGTGCTTCGATCGCCTGCCAGACCGGCACCAGGCCAAAGACCTCGCGCGTAATGAGGTAAGCGCGCACAACCTGCGGCGGCGTAACACCCGTGGTTTCCACCAGCCGGTGCACAAAGGTTGCGCCCACCCGGTTGATCATGCTGTTCAACACATGCGTCGAAACAATTTCGCGTCCCAGCGGATGGCGCGGGATGTAGCCCGCGTACTTCTCCTTTAGCGCCGAAGGAAAATATCGAGCGATCGCAGTGGACACCCACGGGTCCTCGGGCAGATCGGAAGCGAGCATTTCGTCGAACAGCCACATCTTGGAATACGCAAGCAGGACCGCACGTTCCGGGCTCGTAAGTGGGATCGCCTTCACACGCCTCTCGGCAAGCTCATCGTCACTTGGCAAAAACTCGATCAAACGATTAAGGCGGCCCTCGCGCTCGAGAAATCGAATGAAGCGGTGCTGCTGATCGAGCAGCCGGACACCCATACGGCCGCTTACGGACAATGATTGCCCCTGGAAATAATTGTCACGCAGTACGAGCAGAGCGACGTCGTCGGTCATCGACACCAGCAAAGCGTTGCGCTGTTTCTCGGTCAGGTCGCCGTCGACGATCGGCAACGACAGCAGTATCTTGAGATTGACTTCGTGGTCCGACGTGTCAACGCCGGCAGAGTTATCGATCGCATCGGTGTAAAGCTTCACTCCACCCAGCGCAGCCTCGATGCGCCCGCATTGCGTGAAACCAAGATTGCCGCCTTCGCCGACGACCTTGCAGCGCAGTTCGGCACCGTTGACGCGCAGCACATCGTTGGCGCGGTCGCCAACTTCTGCGTGCGACTCGCGGGTCGCCTTGACGTAAGTGCCAATGCCTCCGTTGTACAAAAGATCGACGGGGGCGCGCAGGATTGCCGCGATCAGATCCGCGGGGGTCAACTTTTCCACCGAAATGCCCAGCGCTGCCTGCGCCTGCGGCGAAATGGGAACGGCTTTTTCGGAACGCGCCCAGATACCCCCGCCGGCAGAGATAAGGCTTTGGTTGTAATCCGCCCATGACGACCGCGGCATCGCAAAAAGGCGCTCACGCTCGGCGAAGCTGGCAACGACATCGGGTGTTGGATCGATGAATACGTGCCGATGGTCGAATGCAGCGATCAGTCGAATATGCCGAGACTGCAGCATGCCGTTGCCAAAGACGTCGCCCGACATATCGCCGATACCTACACACGTGAAATCCGTGGCTTGAATGTTGGCGCCGAGTTCGCGAAAGTGGCGCTTGACGCTTTCCCACGTACCGCGCGCCGTGATGCCCATTTCCTTATGGTCGTAGCCGGCGCTACCGCCCGATGCAAATGCGTCGCCGAGCCAGAACCCGTACTCCTGGCTGATTGCGTTGGCGTAGTCGGAAAATGTAGCAGTGCCTTTATCGGCAGCGACCACGAGGTAGGGATCGTCGCCATCGTGCCGCATGACTTGCGGGGGAGGAACAATCGCAGTGCCGATTCGGTTGTCCGTGATATCGAGCAGGCCGCGCAAATAATCCTGATAACACGCGACGCCTTCCTTTAATAAAGCTTCACGATCGGTAGCCAGGGGCGGCCTCTTCAAGACAAAACCACCCTTACTGCCAACCGGCACGATGACCGTGTTCTTCACCATCTGCGCTTTTACCAATCCAAGCACCTCGGTGCGAAAGTCCTCGGGCCGGTCAGACCAGCGCAATCCTCCGCGCGCCACTTTGCCGCCGCGCAAGTGCACGCCTTCAAAGCGCGGCGAGTACACAAAGATCTCCACCATCGGTCGCGGTTCCGGCAATCCTGGAATCCTGGCCGACTCGAGCTTCAGCGATAAAAATGGGCGGCGCGACCCCGCAGCTCCGCTGGCACCCACCCCGGTGCGCCAATAATTGGTTCGCAATGTTGCGACGATCAAGGCAAGGTACTGGCGCAGCACGCGGTCTTCGCTCAGGTTCGACACTTTCTCGAGCGCCTGTTCGATGGCGTTGATCTGGCTCGTTGCTGCTACGCGGTCGCTGCTCGACGCCGCGTGATGCATCGGATCAAACCGCAGCTTAAATAGCGCCACCAACATGCGGGCGATGCGAGGGTGAGTCGACAGCGTTGTTTCGATAAACGTCTGCGAGAGCGCAAACCCGGTTTGCCGCATGACCTTCGCATAGGCGCGCAACACAACGATCTCGTCGGCCGATAGTCCGGCACGCAACACCAGACGGTTAAAGTCGTCGTTTTCGACAGCTCCTTCAAACACGCGCGCAAACGATTCTTCGAAAAGTGGCGCAATTGCTCCGGCATCGATGTCATCGGTGCCCGCCAGTTGCAGCGAAAAATCGTGCACCCACAAGGGCTCTTCGCCTTCCAGCATTACCTGATAGCCGCGCTCCGACAACACACGCACGCCCATTCGTTCGAGCATCGGCAACGAATCGGACAACGCGATCGGTGCGCCTTTACGATACAACTTGAAACCCAGTCGGCCATGACCCGCGTGGCCTTCGAGCGGCCGATAGAGATTCAGCGCTAGTCCTGCCGGCCCGAAATCATTCCCGCCAAGCGTATCCAGGCGCCGAATATCGGCGACCGCCTGTCGGGGCGAAATGGCTTCTTCGTAGGCAGCCGAAAACGCTGAATGAAAACGCTTGAACAATGGCGCCGCGCGCGCTTCACCTTCTTCATCGTTAAGCGCCTGCCGCAGCTCATCCTCCCAACGTCGAGCTGCGTCAGCGAGCAGAGCTTCAACTGCACGGCGATCGACATCTCGCACCTTGCCGGGCGCTGTGCGCACAGTGATATGAATACGCGCCAGGGCGGCGTCAGTGAGCAGCACGTCGAAATCGGCCGTCGAACCGTCAAATGCAGCGATCAAGATTTTCTGAAACCGGCGCCGCAGCTCGGTGGTGTAATTCTCCCGCGGCACGAAGATCAGGCACGAGACGAAACGCTCGAACGGATCGCGTCGTACAAACAGGCGGAATCGCTGACGCTCGCCGAGCTGCACGATGCCGGTAGCTGTTTCGTACAACTCGTCTGCGGTGATCTGAAAGAGCTCGTCGCGCGGGTACGTTTCAAGCACATGCGCCATCGCCTTGCCAAGATGGCTGCCAGACGCAAGTCCGGAGCGCGCCATGACTTCACTGATCTTGCCGCGCACCAGCGGCACTTCAGCAACGCGATTGCTGTAGGCAGACGAGGTAAACAGTCCAACGAAACGATGTTCGCCGGTCACCGCGCCGGCAGCGTCGTAGCGTTTGACGCCGATGTAGTCGATGTAACCCGGACGATGCACCGTTGAGCGCGCGTTGGCCTTGGTCACCACGACCATCGGCGACACCGCGCGCGCCGTCGCGCGCGCTTGCGGCGGTAACTCGGAAAAGCTGGTCGATAACGCCGCGTCGGTTTCAGATTCACGCAAGATGCCCAAGCCGCTTCCAGGCACCAGTCGCAATGCGTCTTCACCGCCCACTGACGCAAGATCGTGCTGCCGATAACCGAGCAGCAGCAGGTGATCGGAAGCAAGCCATTGCAGAAACGCACGGTTTTCGGCGACCTCTGGATCCGGCAATGGCGACGCCTTTCGATCCATCTCCTCGATGACGCCGCGCAGCTGGGCGACCATTGCTTCCCAGTCGCTCGTTGCGGCACGCACGTCGCCGAGCACTCGCTGTATGCCATCGGCCAGCTCATTGCGCGCTACCGGATCAGCTATGCGATCCACCTCGAAATGCATGAACGATTCTCGCGGAGCATCGGGGTTTTTTCCGCGCAGATCGATCGACTTCAGGGCACCGGTGGCGTCCCGCTCGACGGCAAAGATCGGATGCACGATCAGGTGCAGCGTCAAGCCTTGCCGATTGACCTCCATTGACGCCGAGTCCACCAGAAACGGCATGTCGTCATTGACGATTTCAACCACTGTATGGCGCGACGACCAACCCGTTTCGCCCGCGCCGGGGTTGAATACACGAATCTTGGTCGTGCCCGGATCGCGCTTGCGCGCGAATTGCCAGTGAGAAAGCAACGCGCCATATAAATCCTCGACGCTGCGCGACACAATGTCTTCTGGGTCCACGCGTTCGAAATAGCTGCGCGCGAACGTTGACAACTGCGCTCGTTCCTCGCCCTGATGGCGCTCGTGGATCAGCGCAACGACTGCATCCAAGCGCACATCCCTGTCCTCTTGCAGCGATGACATTAATTCTCCAGCCTTGGCTTTTTCGAAGTATGCACGTGGCGAGTAAACGATAATTGCCGTGATGTTTGACCCCGCAATTGCTCCACGCTTTGCCTTTATCGATGTCGAGACGACCGGCTCGAGCCCAACGCGCGAACGCATCACGGAAATCGGCGTGGTGCGCGTCGATTTCGATGGCGACTCGGTGCGCGTCGATGAGTGGTGCACGTTGATCAACCCCGGAATTCCGATCCCGTCCGAGATTCAGTGGCTGACGGGCATCACAAACGACATGGTCAAATCAGCGCCGTCATTTGTCGACATTGCGCAGCCCTTGTTCGATCTGCTCGAGGGCGCTGTGTTCGTTGCTCACAACGCACACTTCGACTACGGATTTATCCGCGCGGCGTTTTGCCGCGCAGGGTTGGCGTACACCGCCAGGACGCTTTGCACGGTCCGCCTCAGCCGTTATCTGTATCCGGATCGGGCGCCGCACACACTGGATGCACTGATAGAGCGCTTCGAAATTTCCGGTGAACAGCGGCATCGCGCTCTTGGTGATGCGCGTGTGCTGTGGCGGTGGGTGCAGAAACTGCGCAATCGCCACCAACCTTCTGAACTGAGCGATGCAGTGCGCACATTGCTACGGCGGCCGGCGCTGCCATCGAACCTACCGCCAGATGCGATCGATGCGCTCCCGCATGCGCCGGGCGTCTATATCTTCTATGGCTTGAACCAACATCCGATTTACATCGGCAAAAGCATTGATCTACGCTCACGCGTCGCAGCACACTTCAACGCAGAACATCGCGCAGCGCGCGAACTCCGGTTGTCGCAAGAAGTGCACCGCGTCGATTACGAAGAGACCGCGGGCGAACTCGGAGCGTCGTTGCGCGAATCGGAACTGATCAAGACCCGGCTGCCTGCGCACAACATCGCATCGCGCCGCAAGTTGAATCAGGTATTACTCAGCTTTGCCAATGACGGACGCGCCGCCACAATTCGGTCCAGCGCATTCGATCTTGCACAGCTCGGGAAGTGCTACGGTCCGTTTTCGTCGCGTGCGTCATTGCGGCGCACGTTGGTTGAACTTGCATCCGAGCATCATCTTTGTTTGAAGATGCTGGGACTCGAAGGCCGCCGCAAAGCCGCCGACGATTCGCCTTGCTTCAATCACCAGTTGCGACGCTGTCGCGGCGCCTGCGTCGGGTCCGAGGGGCGGGATGAACACAGCGCCCGTCTTGCGGAGCTGATAGCGCAGTGGTTGTTGCCCCCCTGGCCCTACGCCCATGCAGTCGCACTCGTCGAGGAAAACGCCGATCGATTTCAGCAACAGTGGCATGTGTTCGATCAATGGTGCTGGCTCGGATCTGTGAAATCGCTCGATGCTGCAGCCAGACTTGCGCGCTGCGCGCCGCGCGCATTCGAGGCGGACGCCGCGCGTTTATCAGTGCAGGCCATGTCTGACCGTTCGCGCCGGAAGCTAGCTTGGGTGGAGCTACCTCGAGCGGACCCACAGGCAACCATCGCCGCCGTATCCGCGGATTGCTTGAGCGAACAAGCGATAACTGAATGCTGAGGCGGGATTTTTTCGCAGACTAACGATTAGTTGTCCCGCTTATCGCGAGCGCTTCAGCGGGTGGCTGGACCTGCGGGTAGCGCTCCCGAAAGCGTTTTAGCTCAGCATCGGCCTCTACATGCCGTCCCTCGCGCCGCAATCGGATGATTCGCTCGAGCCACAGACCTGCAGGCTCGCTCGCTTCGGCGCGCTCTCTTGCCGGCGCAACAGACAGCTGCGCTGCATCGCTGTCGCCGGCGTCGCGCCGGCTGTCCTGTGCCGCTT
>JACCYC010000360.1 GCA_013696665.1 Burkholderiaceae bacterium
TGCCGCCGATCTCGACGATCGCGATATCGCACTTGCCGTCCCAAGCAGCACGGGCGCCACGCTCGATAAAATCCTGAATCTCATTGGTGATGTGTGGAATGACCTGCACGGTCTTGCCCAGATACTCGCCGCGCCGCTCCTTCTTGATCACCGAGTCATAAATCTGGCCGGTGGTGAAGTTGTTGACCTTGCGCATCTTGGCGGAAATGAACCGCTCGTAGTGCCCGAGGTCGAGATCGGTTTCCGCACCGTCTTCGGTGACGAATACTTCGCCGTGCTGAAACGGCGACATGGTGCCGGGATCGACGTTGATGTAGGGATCGAGCTTGATCAGGGTGACTTTGAGACCTCGCGATTCGAGGATCGCGGCAAGGGAGGCGGCTGCGATCCCTTTTCCAAGCGAGGAGACCACGCCACCGGTAACGAACACGTACTTGATCATCCGTATTTCGCTAACGACATCTCGTTATGCACGCTGCGTATTGATATCTATGTACAACAGCGTCACCGGTAATTTGGCAGTATACAGAGCGCCATTGATCTAACGTACATCAGCGCTAGTCAATCGTCACGCCGCGAGCAGTCAGCGCGCGCCGGGCACGGTCAGGGTAATCGGTGATGATGCCGTCGACGCCGAGCGCGGCGAGCCGTTGCATTTCGGCGTCGTCGTTGACCGTCCAGACGATGAGCCTCAGCCCGAGCGAGCGCGCCTCGGCAACACTTTCGGCCGTTACGTTGCGCCAGAATGGAGCCCAGCTGCTGCACCCGGCCGCGGACGCCATGCGAGCGAGTGAGCCACCGTAGTCAGCTCGCTTCATCCCGGCATGCCACGATGACGCTCCGGATGCGTCTTCCGCAACGGTGTTCATACTCGACGACTCGATCGTCAGGCACGAAGTCGGCAGATCGGGCGCAGACTTCTTTACCTCGAGCAACGTTCGCCAATCGAACGATTGCACCGTTACGCGATCACTCATGCGCTCCGCACGTATTGCATCTACGACCGCTTTGGCAAAGCGGCGTGGCTCGGGTGTTTGATTGTGGCTGCTCGGCGTAATTTTAGTTTCGATGTTGAACCGGACTGGCTGCCCGCCCGGCGTGCGCGCGTCGCGCGCCAAATCGAACAACTGCCTCAAGGTGGGTATACGTTGCCCGTCGGCGGATACTTGCTCTGTCCACGTTGCTGCATAAGGGTGCGCGGGGTTTAGACGTCCAACGTCATACCCCGAAACGTCCTGCAGCCTTAGCGACCAGAAGGTTGCACCATCTTCGCTCAACCACTGTCCGTCGGGGCGCCGTGTCAATGCCGAGGCCAAACGCGGCTCGTGTGACAGTATCAAGACACCATCGCTTGTAAGCGCGAGATCGGTTTCCAGCGTGGTGACACCAATGGCAGCCGCTTTGCCAAACGCCGCAAGTGTGTTCTCGGGTGCCAAGCCACGCGCGCCGCGATGTCCCTGCAAATCAAGCGCCGTGGCGGATGCCGCGGCTGCCAGGTGCAAAGCAACAAGAATGATTTTAAAAAGCATGGATTGAAATGAAGACTATGCAGTTCAGGCCCCGGATCTTCGCAGCGTGCGGAACGTGATCGACCATCGCTGCTCATGCGTCGCTGTGATGCTGTGCTGCCATTGCCAACGGACCTCGCCGCGCATCACGTAAACCGATCGCGGCGCAAGTTCGATTGCGAACGTCCTGGGATCGCGCCCGCCGCGCGGAGGATAGGGCCTAAATCGCATGCGGCATCGGCCGCCGAGGGAAACTCCAGCAACCACTTCGTAATTGAGCGCATCGCGGTGCCATCCCAGTGGAGTGCCTGGCCGGTACTCGGTAATCAGTGTCTGGCAGAAGTCGTCCTCGGGTACCGATGCGCGGTGAGCCACACGACGGCGCAATGCAGTCAGAAACCCGGGAATCGGCTCGGCGTGATGCAGCTCGCGCGTCTTGAAATCGTAGCTTGACCCGAAGCTCGCCACCCGCCGCTTCGCGGTGTATTCGAAACACTGCGCATCGTGGAACGGCACCTCGCCTATCGCCAAAAGGAGGTGGTCTTGCTCGTCGTCGTCGATGAAGTCCGGCTCGTAAACAAGCCCCGCTGGCCACAAGGGGGCGGCGCCGAACAGGTCGTCGGATCGGTTAGCCGCCATTGCGTCGATCAAAACGACTTGACGATCTTCAGCAGCTCGCGAAACTCAGGGACATCGGCGCGCTTGAGCCATTCGAAAATCACCATTTCAGTCGTGACGATCTGCACATTGCTCATTCGCATACGCTCGATTGCGGCAGCGTGATCTGAGGGACGGCGCGAACCCGCCGCATCCTGCACGAAGGAGCATCTATAACCCTGCTCGGCCAGCCCGAGCGCTGCCTGCATCGCGCACACATGCGCTTCCATACCGGCGACAACCGCGTGTTTGCGCCCAAGTGCGCGCAGGTTGTCGGTTATGTGCGCCTCGTCAGTGCAGCAGAAATGCGTTTTCGACAGCACATCGCGCGGATCGATCAAAGCTTCGATGTCGGGCACCGATCCACCGATTCGATCCGCGCAATGCTCGGTGACGCGAACTGGAATTTGCAATAGACGTGCCGCACGCATCAGTGCCGCGCACTTCGCGACGACCTCACCGCTGCCTGAAACGTGCGGCGCCAAGTGGGCCTGAACGTCAACCACAAGAAAAAACGAGTGCTCGGCTATCAGACGCACCGCGCTTGGCCTAGTTTGTTGTTCCCGTTTTCCGCAACGGCAAGACAGAGCGGGCAGCAGGCTGGCCAATCTGTGGCAGCGGAACGAGCGCGGGTGCCGATGGCACCTGGCACCCTTCGATGCAGCAGCGCCCCGGCTGCCGGTTGCACGTGATCTTGCGCACATCGTCAGACAGAACGCCACGCTCGAGCAGGCGCTCGACCAGATCAACCTTGTTGCCCAACGGATATTTGCGCCAGATTTCCATTTTCATCGCATCCGGCGATCCGCCGCCATGCAGCGAGATCACCGAGTACCACCCGGCCTGATACGAAGCCGTCAGGTCTTCAACGAAGCGCGCGACCTCGATGCGTTTTTCGTATGGAATATCAGAACGCGCAGTCAGCAGTTCGGAAAGGCGACCGGCGGTTGCGGGGTTATGGTCCTCATCAGGCCCCGGCAGCGTGACAATCAATCCGCCAGACACCTGGTGCGCGAGGCGGTGCATGTCATAGATTTGCGTGGCCATCAGCAGCTTGCCGATGTTGCCGAAGACGGCGTCGGGCATTGCAACGCCCGACGGATCGTGACTGCAGTACACCGACGCTGCGATACCGCAGGCATAAAACCCTTCAACAATCTTGATCAGATCGACCATCGCATCGCGCAGGCCGTGCGAATGGTCAAGGTCGGTGCCATTGGCTTCGGTCATCAGCGCACCAGCACCAATCAGCAGATCTCCAAAACCTGCGCGAGCAGCGATACAGGTCTGCCGATGATGTGTTGCATAGCTGTAAGTAAGAAATGCCGAGTGTTCCCATTCACCTGCAAGAAACACGCGCTCCCACGGTACGAAAACACGTTCGAAAATCACGACACCGGTCGATTGGCCGTAGCGGCCGCTGAACAGGGCCGCCTTTTCGCCGGGTCTGCCGGCAGGCCGGGCAACGATCGTCAGACCGTCGACGTCGATCGGCACCGCACAGCAGACTGCAAAATCCGCATCGTCGGCAGTCATGCTTCGGCACGGCATCACCAGTAACTCGTGAACATAGGGAGCCGCGGTCACGATCGCCTTGACGCCCGAGATGACGATGCCATCTGTGCGGCGCTCGACGATGTGAACGTAGGTGTCCAGGTTCGGTTGCTGGTGTGGCCGCAGCGAGCGGTCGCCTTTGCCGTCGGTCATTGCGATGCCGAGGCTTAGATCCTCGGCATGCACCCGGTTGATGTAGGCCGCAAGTCGGGCTGAATAATCGGTCGCCTTGTCGGCATCGATGCGATGCGTCGCCTGTCGCAGCGCCGCCAGTCCATCACCGCCCAGATAGCGCTGCGCGCATCCGGTTTCCTGGCACAGAAGCCGAACCGCTTCAAGCTTGTTCAACAGATCCTGGCCGGTCGACGGAATCGCATTCATGCGATTGATCTCGTACGAACCGGCACGCGCCCGCATCACGGGCGCAAGGTGCTCCCGCAACGCGAAGTCGTAAGTCAACCCGAGCGCATTGACGCCTGGAGCAAGGGACGGCTCATCAGCCACCGACTCAACCGCGTAACCGTCGACAAACACGCGCGGCCGCGAGCGACGAAGCGACTCGCGATAATCCTGTGACGACATCAGCATCGCGTACCTCCCAGCGAATAGACTCTTCAAACCGATTATGCAGCCATCGTCCTCGTCAATGAACGCTCCGCCGCGGCTTGCACTGGTCGACGCTATGCGCGGTTTTGCGGTGGCGCAGATGATCGTGTACCACTTCATTTACGACCTTGCCTACTTCGGGTGGGTCAACCTGGCAATGACACGCGATCAGCCCTGGATCGCATGGCGCACTTTGATTGTCACGCAGTTTCTGTTGCTGGTCGGCGTCGGCCTGGTATTGCGGAGTTCCTTCAAGCCCGCGGCATCGGATTTCTGGAAACGCTGGGCCCAGATCGCTGCGGCCGCCGCATTCGTATCGCTCGGCAGCTGGCTGATATTTGGGCCGCGCTTCATTTACTTCGGCATCCTGCACTTCGTTTTCGCTGCGCTATTGATTGCCCGCCCTCTGCTTGTCTTAAGGACTTGGAATATCGTGCTCGGCGCCGGCTGCTTGTTGGTCGGCGTTCTGCTAGCGAACGAGTTTTTCAACACGCCACCCGCGACGATCATCGGATTCATGACCTTCAAGCCGCGCACCGAGGATTACGT
>JACCYC010000363.1 GCA_013696665.1 Burkholderiaceae bacterium
GTAGTACCCCCACACCGTGTCGGGAGTCGACGTGTGATATGCAGGCAGATACTTCGTGCCCTTGCCGGCAGCGATCACTTCGAACCCGCACGCGCGTGCCCAGTCGACCAATTCGCAGATCAGCGCGGGCTGGTCGCCGTACGCCAGCGAATACACGATTCCAGCCTCGCGTGCCCGCTGCGCCAACAACGGCCCGGCAAGGGCATCGGCTTCGACGTTGACCATCACAATATGCTTGCGATGCTCGCAACACGCTAGAACGTGTGCAATTCCTGCAGCAGGAGAACCTGTGGAATCGATGACGATATCGACCCCTGGATGCTCTATGAGTGCGCGCGCGTCAGAGAAAAAACTTAACGATTGAATAGCGCTGTCGGACCAGCCGACGTTGCGCAGCGACCGGCGCGCGCACTCCGGATCGAGATCGGCGATCGCCGCCATTCTCACACCCGGCGTATGGCGCACCTGTGACAGATACATCGAGCCAAACTTGCCGGCGCCGATCAATCCGACCCGAATCGGCGCGGCGCGGGCCTCACGTTCCTTTAATAGACGATGCAAGTTCATATTCGAACGCGGCGCTCGGATCAGCGCGCAGGGGCGCTTACGTTGGACTGCGGCTTCGGCACGACGAGCTGAAAGAACACCTCACCGTCGCGCACCATGTTGAGCTGATAGCGCGCGCGCTCCTCGATTGCCTCGCGGCCTTCACGCAAACTCGCGACTTCGGCGGCGAGCTCGGCATTGCGCGCGTTGTACACCCCGTTGGTTCCACGCTGCGCGGTCAGCTGGCGGTCAAGATCCCAGACTCGGAGCCACCCACCCTTGCCAAACCACAGCGGCCATTGAATCGCGACCAGAAGGGCCAGCAGAAGAGGAGCCAGCAACCTCATCGTCGCTATCGAGAAGCGTCAGCGAAGATTGTAGAAAGCATCGCGTCCCGGATAACTCGCAATGTCACCCAGGTCTTCTTCAATGCGCAACAGCTGGTTGTACTTCGCGACGCGGTCGGACCGACTCATCGAGCCGGTCTTGATCTGCAGCGCGTTGCTTCCAACTGAAATATCGGCGATTGTCGTATCTTCGGTTTCGCCCGAGCGATGGCTGATCACCGATGTGTAACCCGCGCGCTTGGCCATTTCGATCGCGGCAAATGTCTCGGTTAGCGTACCAATCTGATTGATCTTGATCAGGATCGAATTGGCCACACCACGCCGAATTCCTTCGCGCAACAGCACGGTATTCGTCACGAAGACGTCGTCGCCGACCAATTGCACCCGTGCTCCGAGCTGGCGTGTGAGCTCCTCCCATCCGGCCCAGTCGTTCTCCGCCATGCCGTCTTCGATCGACACGATCGGATACTTGTCGCACCAGGTCGACAGCATCGTGGTCCACTCGCCGCTGGACAGTGACAGCCCTTCGGCTTCGAGCCGATATTTGCCGTCCTTGAAAAACTCGCTTGCAGCACAGTCGAGCGCCACCGCGATGTCGCCGCCGGGTTGATAGCCGGCGTTTTCGATTGCCTGCAAAATCATCTGGATGCCCGCCTCGTGGCTTTTTGCATTCGGGGCGAAGCCACCCTCATCACCCACCGCGGTACTCATTCCTGCCTTGTCAATCAGTTTCTTCAACGCATGAAAGACTTCTGCGCCATATCGAACCGCCTCAGAGAACGTGGGAGCACCCACCGGCACGATCATTAACTCCTGCAAATCAAGATTGTTGTTCGCGTGCGCGCCACCGTTGATCACATTAATCAACGGCACCGGCATTTGCATCGCGCCACTGCCACCCAGGTAGCGATAAAGTGGCAGGCCCGTTTCTTCTGCCGCTGCCTTTGCGACGGCCAGTGAGACGGCCAGCATCGCGTTGGCGCCCAGCCGCGATTTGTTCTCGGTTCCGTCGAGCTCGATCAGCACACCGTCGAGAAACGCCTGCTCGTTGGCTTCAAGGCTCATCACGGCTTCCGAAATTTCGGTGTTGATGCTCTCCACGGCCTTCAGCACACCCTTACCGCCGTAGCGATTCGCATCTCCGTCACGGAGCTCGATTGCCTCGCGCGTGCCGGTGGATGCACCGGACGGCACCGACGCCCTTCCCATCACGCCGCTTTCGAGCAGCAC
>JACCYC010000372.1 GCA_013696665.1 Burkholderiaceae bacterium
TCTGGATCACCGGTGGCACGTGGAACATCTACAGCCAGATCGGCGTGATTACATTGGTTGGATTGATTACCAAGCATGGCATTCTGATCGTCGAGTTCGCCAACCAGTTGCAGGAGCGCGGCGAAGCTTTGTTCGATGCAATCAAGCACTCTGCCGTGTTGCGCCTGCGTCCGATTCTGATGACGACCGGTGCGATGGTGTTGGGCGCCGTTCCGCTGGCACTTTCATCTAGCGCCGGCGCCGAGAGCCGGATTCAAATCGGATGGGTGATCGTCGGCGGCATGACGTTCGGCACCTTGCTGACGCTCTACGTCGTACCGACGATGTACACGTTGATGGAGCAGGCGCTCGGCAAGTGGATGGGATCGCACCAGCATCAGCAGCAACTTCCGCCTGCGCAGCATGCGGCGGCAGAGGGCGGGGCCGAGTGAAAGGCACGGCGTGACAGAACGCTGGGTTGTGCTGGACACCGAGACCACCGGTCTTGAAGTTAGGGATGGCCACCGGATCATCGAAATTGGCGCGATAGAAATCGTAGGGCGCCGTCGTACCGACCGACTGTTTCATCAGTACGTCAATCCAGAGCGTGAATGCGATGAAGGCGCGCTGAGCGTGCACGGCATCAACCGCGAGTTTCTGGATGGCAAACCGAAGTTCTGCGAGATAGCAGATGATCTGATCGAATTCGTCAGCGGCGCTGAGATCATTATTCATAACGCGCCGTTCGATGTGGAGTTTCTCGACGCTGAGCTCACGCGAATCGGTCGAAACCGGCTCACCGATTACTGCGTGAAAGTTACCTGCTCGCTACAGCATGCGCGCGAGCAGCATCCTGGCAAGCGCAACTCTCTTGACGCCCTCTGCGAGCGTTATGCGGTATCCAACGCACACCGCACGTTGCACGGCGCTTTGCTCGACGCCGGCTTGCTCGCTGAAGTGTTTCTGTCAATGACGCGCGGTCAGGACAGCCTGGTCATCGATGTCCTCGACGACGACACTCTTCTCGGAAACTTCGGCGCAATCGACGTATCGTCGCTACTCGCGGTGGTTGTCTCGAACGACGAAACCGCCGCGCATGAAGCTTTGCTTGACACGATCGCGCGCGAAGCGAAGCTCACGCCTGTCTGGCGCCTTGAGCTGTACTCACCAACGGTGCTCGGGGAGGTGCAGTAACTTTATTGCGCCGTGTCGCGACGACCGGCTGCATTCCTACCCCATCACTCTCATCACCGCCGCCGGCGGCACTCGCGTAAACGCAGCCGCGAGCCGCAGCCCTTTCGGCCAGGCACGCGCGATCGGGATCAGCATCCGCTGCCCAGGCGCCGAGCGCCCGAATCGATACAACGCTGAGGCGCGCGCCACCTGCGCGGCGACATCGGTGCGAATCCGCCGGTGATACTCGCGCGACCCGCTACCGCACAGATACGACTGAGCTGCGAGCGCGGCGCTGTGGAGCGCGATCGCCATGCCATCGCCTGAGAACGATGGGATCACGGCGACCTGATCGCCGAGCCGATACATATTCTGTGCATCGCCGGGCAGCGGTGCGTGAACGAACCCGTACGGCACGCGGTAGATCGCGAGCGGGCGGTCAAGCAACGGGGTCGCGCCATACAGGCGCTGCCGAAGATGCTCACTAGTGTGCGCCAAATCGTGCAACAGCCCTTCCCAGGTCGAACCGCTTTGCTGAAATTGCGCGCGATCGGTCAGCAGGCACAGATTGGCCCGCTCTTCCTCGACCAGCTGCAGACCTGCATAGCCGTGCGAGAACACGATCACCTCGACGCTTCCCCTCAACGCCTTTGTTTGGGCCTGATTCAGTTTGAAGTACGTCTTGAATCCGATCAGGTCTTCCGGCGGCTTGACGAGATGCCTTCGCAGATCGCGCACGTCATGCTTGCCGGTGGCGAGCAGCAGCGCCTCTGGCCCCCATTCCTCGCCATCGACGTGAACGCGCGCGCCCGACTCGGACTTCAGGATGCGAGCTTCGCATCCGCGGCGTATGTCAGCGCCGCAACGGGCAGCGTGTTCGAGCAGCGCGTGATCGAGCACACAGCGCGACAAACCGAGTCCGCGAAAAGGCAGCGGCGTCTCGGCCATCTGGCCACCGCGTACCAGCCGCAACCGCGAGATGGCGTGACCGCCGAGCGGCGCGAGATCAAGCCCGACGCGCGCCAGATACTGCTGCGCTTCCTCGCTCACGAACTCGCCGCAGATCTTGTGCGAAGGACCCGCCTCGCGCTCGAACAGCAGCGCGCGCTTGCCGGCCTGCGCAAGCAGCGCGGCCGCCGCGCCGCCCGCAAGGCCGCCGCCGACAATCACGACCTCGCGATGGTGCGACTGATTCACTTCAATCGCCCGATGCCAACGCGAAACGGGACGTGCCACCGAACTTCGGCGTCAACGCCTGCTTCGTGCAGCATCGCGCGCCATTCGGCAAGCCGGAAGCTGCGTGCGATCGACACCGTTCCATCGAGGCGCACGATGCGGTGCCAACCCGCAAGCCGCGCCAGCCAGCGGAACGTGTAGTACGAAATCGCGTGCCGCTGCAGATCGGAGACGTACCACCCGCGTGTGCAATTGCGTTCCATCCATCGCACGAAGTCGACGGCGTGCGCATCGTCGAGGTGATGCGTGAACTGGGAGCTGACAATGAAATCCGGGCGCGGTTGTGGCGCGGCGTCGAACACATCACCGGTCTGATAGTCGATATGCATTGCCGACGGAGTCGCGGCGCGTGCGGCAAGTGCACTGCGCGGATTCAGATCGATGCCGGCCAGCGACAGCGCACGCCCATTTATCACGCCCCACTGATAAAGCGTTCGCAGAAAATCACCACGGCCATACGCAACGTCGAAAATCGACACGGGTAACGATCCCGGCACGCTCCGCGTCGCGCGCGCCAGCCAACGCAGCGTCGCGCGATGCGTGAAAGTGACCCGGTTGACTTGCTCCAGATCGGCAAGGCATTGCGCATAGTCGGCCGCGCTGATGTTCGGGCCGTCCATCAATTCGTCCTGCGTGCTGCGCGTCGCGAGGTGCATCGCGTTACCGCTCGAGCCGGAAGCGGAATGTCTCCGCGACCATGCCCGGGCCGAAGGCCATCGCCATTCCATTGCCGCGAGCGGCGGATTGCTGCAGCCGCTGCAGGACGAACATCACGGTGGCCGACGACATGTTGCCGAAGTCGTTGAGCACGGCGCGCGATACATCGAGCGCGTGCCGACCGAGCTGCAAGCCAGCCTCGACGGCATCGAGCACGGTGCGGCCGCCGGCGTGCACGGCCCACAGGTCGATCGCGTCCAATCCATGGCCGCGCAGAACACCGCCTGCGTCGTGCGTGTCGAGCTCTTCCTTCAAGGTCCGCATGATGCGCGCCGGCACCTGGCCGGAAAGGTGCATGTCAAAGCCCTGGTCGCCAATGTGCCACGTGATCATCGATTCGCTGTCTGGAATCACGACCGACCGGAACTCGTCGAGCGCAATGCCGTGCGGCTGCGAGGTGACCAGCGCCGCCGCGGCACCGTCGCCGAACAACAGAAACGACAACACCTTTTCAAGGTCGGCGGTCTCCTGCAAATGCAGAGTCGACAATTCCAGATTCAAAACGAGCACTCGCGCATCCGGATTGGAACGCACGATGTGGTGCGCGGTGCGCAGCGCGGGCACGGCCGCTGCGCACCCCATGAAACCGATGATCGTGCGTTCGATGTCGGGCCGCAGCCCGAGTGCGCCAATCAATTGCAGATCCAGCCCCGGCGCAGTGAAGCCGGTGCATGAAGCCACGATCAAATGCGTTAGTTGCGCCAGTTCGTGACGGTCATCACCCAACTGCAGTGCAGCCTTGCAGGCAAGTCGCAGCGCCTGCGGCTCGTACAGTGCCATCCGCGCGGCGGTTGAGGGGAACCGGCCGCGCTGATAAAAGCCGTCCGCATCGACTTCGCCCGCGTCGATTCGCCCCGCGCGCAAGTATGAATAGCGGTGCGAGATGCCGGCGCGCTCGACCATGCGGTCGAATACGGATCGCGTTTTGTCGTCAGGCAGCAGCGTGCGCGCAAATTTCACGAAGTCGGCATGCACGTCGTGGTCGGGCACCGCGGTGCCAATGCGATTGATGTAGGCAGTCGTCATCGTGCCTTGCGAAAGGCGAGCACCGCATTGAAGCCGCCGAAGGCGAACGAGTTCGAGATGGCTGCGTCGATTGAAGCGTGGCGCGACCTGTTCGGCACGTAGTCAAGGTCGCACTCGGGGTCGAACACGCGGTAGCCGATGGTTGGCGGCGCCACGTCGTCACGCAGCGCAAGCACCGTGGCGAGCGCCTCGAGTGCGCCACCCGCATTCAAGCAATGGCCGAGCATCGATTTGGTCGAGGATACGGCGAGCCGCTGCGCGTGGTCGCCAAACACCCGCTTCAATGCTGCTGTCTCGCTCCGATCGTTGAGCCGCGTGCCGGTTCCGTGCGCGTTGACATACTGCACGTCGGCCGGCTGCAGGCCCGCATCGGCGAGCGCTGCGCTGATCGCCTGCGCGGCGCCGGCGTCGTCCGGCGCGGTGATGTCGGCAGCGTCTGCGCTCATGCCGAAGCCGACGATCTCGGCGTGAATCATCGCGCCCCTCTTTTTCGCATGCGACCACTCTTCAAGCACCAGCACCGCGGCGCCCTCACCGAGCACCAGCCCGGCGCGGTCCTTCGAAAACGGGCGGCATGCGTCGGGACTGAGCACGCGCAGGGCATCCCATGCCCGCACGTGTCCGACGGTCAATGACGCATCGCTGCCGCCGGTGACCGCGAACTGCAGCAAGCCCGCGCGAATCATGTGAAACGCGAGCCCGATTGCGTGCGTCGACGATGCGCATGCCGATGCAGTGGCAAACGACGGGCCGCGCAGGCCGAAGTCGATCGAGATGTGGCTGGCCGGCGCGTTGGGCATGATGCGCGGCACCGTGAAGGGGTGCAGCCGGTTCGAGCCTTCGCCGTAGAGCGTGTGATACGACGTGTCGATGGTGTTCACTCCAAGGCCTGCGCCGAACACGACGCCGGCCTTGTTCGCATCGAGCCCGAGCGCTCCAACGCCGGCGGGCGCGGCCTGGCGCATCGCTTCGTGCGCGGCTACCACCGCGAATTGTGAAGTGCGGTCGAGCATCGGCAACCTGCGTGCATCAAAGTGCGCGTTCGGATCGAAGCCCGCTACTTCGGCCGCGGTGCGTGCGGTCAATCGGTCGATCGGAATGTTTACGATCGGCCGGATGCCGCATTCACCGGCGAGGAGAGCGCGCCATAGCGACGCAGCGTCGTGGCCAAGCGCAGCGATTGCCCCCAGTCCCGTGACGGCGACGCGCCGTTCGGAAATCGTCAACTATGCGCCCCCCGTTCTGTTGGCTTGCTATCGAGAACCGCCAGGATCTGATCGATCAACATCCCGACGGTCATCGAAGCATCGGCCGGTGGTTCGGGCGCGAGCGGCAGCTCGATACCAAAGTGCGATTCGATCTCGAACACAGCCAGCGTCAGATCCAGCGAGCTGATGCCGAGATCGTCGGTGCGTGCATCCAGGCGCAGCCGGTTGCGATCGACCTTTGTCTCGCGTGCAACGATGTCGAGGATCACATCGACTCGCGGGTCGGCGTTGGTTGCGGGCAGGGGCGGTATTGCCGAGTCCATCGTGCTGTGCAGTCCTTTCGCGCGGAGTCCGGATAGAGCGTGCAAGAGATTCAGATAGACCTCTGCGATGACGCGAGAGGCATCGTAAAGCAAGCAAACAGCGCGCGAGGCCGTGCAATAATTCCGTCCCGTTTTGTATCGGCAAGCGGGTGGTTAGCTCAGTGGTAGAGCACTGCCTTCACACGGCAGGGGTCACAGGTTCGAACCCTGTACCACCCACCATAAAATCAAGGACTTACGCAAGATTTTAGATTGCAGCCGGAGCCGTATTGCATCCGTACTGCAAAGTCGCTCGAAACTGCCGGCGTTCCCGCTCCCTGCCGCTACGGCCAGCAAGAGGGCGCGAAATCTACGCTTTATCGCTTGACCTTGCGCTAGATTTACTGCCATGATTATTCACATGGCAACGCATACACCCAAACCCGGTCGACCGAAGCTGCCCGACACCGAGCGCTTATCGCGCATGGTGCGGGTGATGGTGACCGAGGATCAGTACCGCAAGTTGTTGCGGCTGGGCGGCCCTACGTGGCTGCGAGAAAGGATCAGACAAGCGAGAGAGTGATGTAGCAGCGCAGCCGACCGAGTGCTTCAACACCCGGCCGGCCACTTCCCACCCCGACTATGGAGCAGTCGAAATGAGCGAAGAAAGTTTACCGCCCGGTCGCGGCGGTCAGTGGTACCAGGTCACCGTCTTGCGCAAGGGCGTCGACGCCCGCGCTGCCAGCTTCTCCGATTTCAAGATCGTCCGCGTGCTGGCACCGAACCCGACCAGTGCGATGCTGATCGCGCGAGAGATGTTCAACGCGCAGACCGCATTCGATCCGATGCGGCTGCCATGACCGCGTTCTCAGATCTACCGCACAGCCCGGTGCCGTGGCACCTCTC
>JACCYC010000378.1 GCA_013696665.1 Burkholderiaceae bacterium
TGCACGGTGATATCGAGATGCGTGCTTCTGACCATCAACTGCTGCAACCTCTCTGGCTTTCGTCCTGGACCAAAGTAGGCGGCGCCAACAAGCACGATATTGAGAAAACGGGCTTCACTTGGGCAACCGCTGTCGCGTATCCGACTTACGTGGCGACGCAGCCCACCAGTTGCAACATGAAACGGCCCGCGCGCTCCTGACTTCAGAATGCCAACAGCGGCCCGGATCACCGGGCCCTTTTTTTGGCGTCGCTTTGAAAGCGCGCGTTAGAACTTCTGATGGAAGCACTCGTCAGCCAGGCCCTGTACGGCATCAGCTACGGCTTGCTGCTGTTCATGCTGGCCGCTGGCTTGACCCTGATCTTCTCGATGATGGGCGTGTTGAATTTTGCTCACGCGAGCTTCTACATGCTCGGCGCCTATGTGGCCTACCAGATCAGCAGCTGGCTCGGTTTCTGGCCGGCGCTGGTACTGGCACCGCTCGCACTCTTTTTCCTCGGCGCGGCCGTCGCGCGTTGGGGCTTGCGACGCGTGCACAAATGGGGGCACCTGCCTGAGCTGCTGTTCACGTTCGGCCTTTCCTACATTATTGTTGAATTGGTGCAGGTGATCTGGGGCCGCGCGGCCGTCGCCTACCGAGTCCCACCCGAGCTCGATGGTCCGGTGCGCTGGCTGCAGCGCTATGGCATCACTTTTCCCGAGTACCGGATGTTCATGATGGCGGTTGCCGTTGCGATCCTGATCGCGCTTTGGTTGATCCTGACACGCACGCGAATTGGATTGGTGATCCAGGCGGCGCTAACGCATCCGCAGCAGGTTGAAGCGCTGGGGCACAACGTGCCTCGCGTGTTCATGCTGGTGTTCGGTGGCGGCTGCGCGTTGGCGGGCCTTGCGGGTGTCGTCGGCGGGAATGCGTTTGTCACAGAGCCCGCGATGGCGAGCACCGTGGGAGCCATCGTATTTGTCGTGATCGTGGTGGGCGGCATGGGCTCGCTGGCCGGTGCATTCATTGCGTCGCTGGCGATCGGTTTGCTCGAAAGCTTCGGCAAGGTGTCCGACTGGTCGGTGGCCAAGCTGGCGACCTCGATTGGACTCGTGGTAGATGCGGGAACTCCTGGCTACGAAGTATTGAAGCTGACCCTGTCGCAAGTTGCGCCCGTATTGCCGTACCTGGTTCTTGTGCTCATTCTGATCGTGCGCCCGAAAGGCTTGCTTGGCACGCGCGAGGATTGACGCGTGATCGGTGCAACATCGATGTTGGCATTCAAGCCAATCAACCTGGGCCGATGGGTTGTATGGGGACTGACGGCCGTGCTGTTTCTGCTGTTGCCCGTGTACTTCAACAAGGGATTCTCGCTGACGCTGCTTTCGCAAATGGGCGTCACCATCATCTTCGCGCTGAGCTACAACATGCTGCTCGGCCAGAGCGGCATGCTGAGCTTTGGACACGCTGTCTATTCCGGATTGGGCGCTTTTTTCGCAATCCACGCGCTGCGTTGGATCGGCGCAGGGACCCTGGTCTGGCCAACGTCTCTGCTGCCGCTGATCGGTGGCGCGGCAGGCGCACTCTTCGGCATGCTATTCGGTTATCTGACCACGCGAAGAGCTGGCACGCCGTTCGCAATGATCACGCTCGGAATCGGCGAGATGGTATTCGCCGCTTCGTTAATGTTTCCGGGTTTTTTTGGCGGCGAGGGAGGCATCACCGCGGATCGCGCCGTCGGCGCGCCGTTCCTCGGAATTCCCGGCATCACCTTTGGGCCACAGGTTCAGGTTTATTACCTGATTGCGGCGTGGTGCTTTGCCAGCATCGTCGCGATGTACGCGCTGACACAAACGCCGCTCGGACGAATCGCCAATGCGGTGCGCGACAACCCGGAGCGCGCCGAATTCATCGGATACAACCCGCAGCGGGTGCGCTGGCTGATGTTGATCCTATCGGGGTTCTTTGCCGGAATCGCCGGTGCGCTTGCGGCGATCAACTTCGAGATCGTCAGTGCCGAGAATGTCAGCGCAATCCGGTCTGGTGGAGTGTTGCTTGCGGCCTTCATTGGCGGGGCCGCGTTTTTCTTTGGCCCGATTCTCGGTGCTGTGGTGTTCGTGTTCTTTGCTGTTGCGCTATCGGAATACACCAAAGCCTGGCAACTGTATCTCGGCGTGTTCTTCGTGCTGCTCGTGCTGTTTGCGCCTGGCGGATTGTCGAGTCTGATCCTGATGAACTTGCGCGTGCTGAAGTTCAGAAAATTCAGGCGCCTGCGCGATCCTTATTTCGGCGTTCTGTTTAGCGCTCTAGCCCTTGCTTTTGGAACGGTGCTTGTGATCGAGCTGATGTATCACGTGACGCTCAATGTCGGGCAGGGTCCCGCGATACGGCTGTTCGGCATGATCTTCGACACGTCACGCGCGCCGGCATGGACATTTGCAGGCGTGGTTATCTTCGGTGCGGCGACCGCGTTCGAGTTCTATCGCCGGCGCTTCCGACAACAATGGCATGACGTGCAGCGCGAAATCGAAGACTGGGTGCGTGACAACCCATGAGCGCACTCGCCCCAACCGCCATTGCCAGTAGAGGCCCTACAACAAGCGACATCGCACTCGAGCTCGACGCTGTCAGCAAAAAATTCGGGCGCACCGAAGTCATTCGCGGTGTGTCGATTCGAATTCCGCGCGGCGAACGGCACGCGATCATCGGTCCCAACGGTGCGGGCAAGTCGACTCTATTTAACCTGATCAGTGGCCGCTTCGAAGTCACGTCCGGGCGGATTGCGCTGAATGGCCTCGATATCACCAATCGCAAGCCTTATCAGGTCAATCGTATGGGCCTGTCGCGCAGCTTCCAGATCACGAATCTGTTTCATCGACTGTCGGTTTTCGACAATCTGCGTTGCTCGGTGTTGTGGTCGCTCGGTCACCGTCATTCCTTCTGGAAAAACCTGAACAAACTGGTCGATGTCGAGCAGCGCGCCGAAGCGATTCTGGAACGCGTGGGGCTCAAGCGTCGACGCGATATCGTGGCAGGGCTGCTGACTTACGCTGAACAGCGCGCGCTCGAGATTGGCATCGCCATTGCCGGCGGCGCCAATGTCATCCTGCTCGACGAGCCGACCGCGGGCATGAGTCGCGGTGAAAGCAAGCGTGCGGTGGAGCTGATTCGCGACGTGACCGAGGGCCGCACCTTGGTGATGGTTGAGCACGACATGAGCGTGGTGTTCGACCTTGCCGATCGAATATCGGTGCTCGTTTACGGCAAGCTGATTGCAACTGGAAGCCCGGCGGAAATCCGTGCCAACGACGCCGTGCGCGAGGCTTATCTTGGCCAACCCGCTGCGGCCGCGTAATGCTGCGTATCGAAAACCTGCAGGCGTTCTACGGCAAGAGCCAGGTGCTGCACGGTGTCGATTTGACGATTGCCGGCGGAGAAATCGTTAGCCTGCTCGGTCGCAATGGAGTCGGCCGTTCGACTACCGCGAAAGCCATCATGGGGCTGGTCGACTGCACCGGCGTCGTCGAGTTCGAAGGCCACGACCTCACGAAGCGAAAGACATTTGAGATTGCCCATCTGGGCGTGGGGTACGTGCCTGAAAACCGCGACATCTTTCCATCCCTGACGGTCGACGAGAACCTGCGTTTGGGCAACAAGGGTCGCCGGCAGGGATACTGGACATCAGATCGGATCTATCAATTGTTTCCAGCTTTGGGCGAACGCGCACGCACGGAAGCCGGCGTGCTGTCGGGCGGCGAACAGCAGATGCTGACGCTGGCGCGTACGATGATGGGCGATCCAAAATTAGTCATCATCGACGAGCCCACCGAGGGCCTGGCCCCAAAAATCGTGCGTCTGGTCGCCCAGTTCCTGAAGCAATTAAAAGAGCACGGAGTGTCCGTGCTGCTGATCGAGCAGAAGTTGACCATTGCGCTCGAAATTTCCCACCGCGTGTATGTGATGGGGCATGGGCACATGGTTTTCGAAGGGTCCCCTGATGACCTGCGAGCTAACAAACTGATTCGCCAGGAATGGCTGGAAGTGTGACCGATGCTATGACAACTCATTACGAAACGCGCGGAATCATCGCCGTCCTTCAGCTCGACAACCCACCGGTTAACGGGCTCGGGCACGCAACGCGCAAGGCATTGATCGATGGCATAGGCAGAGCGCTTCATGACTCCGCCGTCAAGGTCATCGTCATCACCGGTACCGGCAAGGTTTTCTCGGGCGGCGCAGACATCAAGGAATTCAACTCGCCGGCAGCGCTTGCTGAACCCACCCTATTACAGTTGATCGACAACGTCGAACAGTCGTCGAAGCCAGTGATCGCTGCGATCAACGGTGTTTGTATGGGCGGCGGCTTGGAGCTGGCGCTCGGTTGTCATTATCGAATCGCCACCGCTGACGCGTCGCTGGCGTTACCGGAGGTCAGGCTTGGCTTGCTGCCCGGCGCGGGTGGCACGCAGCGGCTGCCGCGCGCGATCGGCGTCGAAAAAGCCCTGCAAATGATTACCACCGGAGACGCGGTGTCGGGGCCTGATGCCCTCGAGCATGGCCTGATTGACCGCATTGTCGAGCGCACATCTTTCGACGACGTGATTGCCTTCGCGAACAAGGTGGCGCGCAACCGAAAACACCGAAAGCTGCGCGACACGATCCTGGCGGACGGCAAACAAGACGCCGTCAGCTCGCTCGCGGCAGCGCGCGAGCAGATTGCAAAGCGTGCGCGCGGGCTTCCGGCGCCGATTCGTTGCATTGACGCGGTCGAAGCTGCGGTCACGCTGCCGTTCGAGCAGGGGCTTGCTCTGGAGCGGAAATTCTTTGTTGAGTTAGTCAGCTCCGCCGAGTCAAAGGCGCTGCGCCACGCGTTCTTTGCCGAACGCTCGGCGAGCAAAATTCCAGATGTGCCGGACGACACGCCGGTACGAGCGATCAACGCTGCGGCCGTCATCGGATTCGGCACGATGGGTGGCGGAATCGCGATGAGCCTGGCCAATGCCGGGATTTCGGTCACGGTTTTTGAGAAAGACCAGGCTGCGCTAGATCGCGGCCTTGCCATGTGCCGCCGCAACTGGGAATCGACCGCCAAGAAGGGCCGACTTACGATGGACCAGGTCGAGCAGCGCGTGGCGTTGCTGAAGCCAACACTGGACTTCAAAGCGCTCGGGCCGGCGGACATCGTGATCGAGGCGGCTTACGAAGACATGCAAGTCAAGCAGGATTTGTTCAAGCGGCTCGACTCCGTGATGAAGCGCGGAGCGATCCTTGCGACAAACACATCGACGCTCGACGTAGATCAGATTGCCGTGGCCACCGCCCGGCCCCACGACGTGATCGGCACGCATTTCTTCAGCCCGGCTAACGTGATGCGGCTGTTGGAGGTGGTACGCGGCGCGCAAACAAGTGCGGACGTACTGGCGACCGTGATGCACCTCGCAAAGCGTCTCGGGAAAGTAGGCGTCGTGTCCGGTGTATGCCATGGCTTTATCGGCAATCGGATGCTCGAGCACTACGTGCGCCAGTCTATGTTTCTGATCGACGAAGGGGCATCGCCGCAGCAGATCGATGCAGCGATGACCACGTTCGGCATGGCGATGGGCCCATTTGCCGTCGGCGACCTCGCTGGCCTCGACATCGGTTACGCGATTCGACAGCGCCGTTATGTCGAGAAGCCGCACACCACGTACAGCCGCGTCGGCGATCGCATTGTCGAGCTTGGCCGACTCGGGCAGAAGACCGGCAAAGGCTGGTATCGATACGAGGGTGACCGCACGCCCCGCGTGGATCCCGAGGTGGACGAATTGATCACGCGCTATCGCGCCGAGCTGGGCCTTAAGTCGCGCACAATCACCGACGATGAAATTGTGCAGCGCTGTATTTACGCGCTCGTCAACGAAGGTGCCAGAATTCTCGAAGAGCGAATCGCCATGCGCGCGAGCGACATCGATGTCGTCTACCTGACGGGCTATGGCTTTCCGCGTGCGAGGGGCGGTCCGATGTTTTATGCACAGACAGTCGGACTTGGCAACGTCGTGCAATCGATGCGCGAGTTCACGACAAACAATCATGCCGATCCCGTGTTCTGGCAGCCCGCCAAACTACTGCTCGAGGCCGCCAATACTGGCCTCTGGCCGCGCTGACCACTCGCCAGACAACGGTGGCGATGCTTGCTGCGGTGAAAATCGAGAGACTGGGCCACGAAAAAAATGCCAACTAATCGTCGGATCGTTCTTGCCAGCCGGCCACAGACCACAGCGTCGACTTCCAATTTTCGGTTGGAGGAGGCGCCCACGCCCGTGCTGCAGCCCGGACAAATCTTGATCCGCAA
>JACCYC010000383.1 GCA_013696665.1 Burkholderiaceae bacterium
CCAAACTTGCTGGCAAGCACCGAGGTGATGGCCGCCGTTAGGGTGGTCTTGCCGTGATCTACGTGACCAATCGTCCCCACGTTTACATGCGGCTTGGTCCGTTCGAATTTGCCTTTGGCCATTGCTAACTCCTACTTGCTTCTTTTTCAATTTGGTGCCCATGACGCGGATCGAACGCGTGACCTCTCCCTTACCAAGGGAGTGCTCTACCACTGAGCCACATGGGCAATGTCCAAGTGGAGCGGGTGAAGGGAATCGAACCCTCGTCGTAAGCTTGGAAGGCTTCTGCTCTACCATTGAGCTACACCCGCCCGACGAAACCTTGTTCCTTCGCATCCACACGCACTGGTTGTGCCTCGTTATGCTTTCAATGTGGTGGAGGAGGTTGGATTCGAACCAACGTAGGCGTAAGCCAACAGATTTACAGTCTGCCCCCTTTAACCACTCGGGCACCCCTCCGCGGCGAACCGCAAATTATGGTTGCGAAACAAAGGCTTGTCAAACCGGGTGAAAAACTGCTGCTGGAATGTCCCAAGCCCGGCAACGTCGCAACGCTTCTCGGCTCCTGACGTTTTATGTTTCGTGGCGTGAGTGCCCACTCTCTATATCCGCGAAACGAATTGCGGGGGCGCGTGGATTAGTAAGCTTATTCAACAAAAGGTAAGTCCAGCAATTGATAGAATTGTGCGATGCACAATTCACAGTCCGCTACGAACCCCCTGATTGCGCAACTCGGATCGCACCATCGTGCGCGAGTGCTTGCGCATCTGAGGCAATTGCCTGCGGACGACCTCTGGCTTCGCTTTGGATACGTTGTAACCGAGGACGCGCTTCAGCGCTACGTTCGGTCGCTTCACTTCAGCCGGGACGCCGTCTTCGGCATCTTTGATCAACAAGCTGAGCTGATGGCGATGGGTCATCTGGCGTTCGACAAAGAAGCTGATTCAAGAACTGCTGAATTTGGTGTGTCGGTACTGCCGTCGATGCGTCGTCAAGGGTTCGGTTTGCGACTGTTGCAAAGAGCGGCGATGCATGCGCGCAACCGAGGCGCGACGCAATTGATGATGGCGTACGTACCGGAAAACGAAGCGCTTAAACATCTGGCTCGCAGCGCAGGGATGGATTTCGTGCAGGATCGATACGAGCCGCGCGCTTATCTAAAACTCGACCCGCCGAGCGCTGCGTCGCTGATGGACGAAACATTTTCCGAGATGTTGGCGGCCATCGATTTGGGTTTCCGGGTCGCCAATGCGAACGTCGAGGCGCATCGAATTACATCTGCTTGAAAAGGTGCGTGTAGTTACGGCTGACTTCCAGCTTCTCGGCGTGTCCCCTGATAAGTACGAGCTGACGCCCACGAAAATCGCGCGTGACGCCTGAAATCGCCTTCGCGTTCACGATAGTTGCGCGATGGATTTGCCAGAATTGCTCAGGGTCTAGTTCGTCGATCAGCTCCTTGATCGGTTTGCGGATGAGGGCCTCGAACGACTCGGTCTGCACGCGGGTGTATTTCTCGTCAGACCTGAAAAACAGAACCTCGGCAGCGGGAATCAGACGCAACTGCTGTCCTACGCTCGCCTGAATCCACTGCAGATGGTTACGCTCGGTGCCTGAAGTTTCGGCCGCCTCTAATTTCGCGCTCAGTTGAGTCAGCAACGCGCGGAGGTCGCTTGGTGGCGAACCGAGCCGTCGCTTCAGTCGGGTCACGGTGACCGCGAGCCGCTCGGCCTCAGCCGGCTTTAAAACGTAATCGACTGCGCCGTGCTCGAACGCATCGACCGCATATTCGTTGTAAGCCGTGATGAACACGACGTGGCAGGAGTCAGCGATGTGGCGCGCTGCCTCGATGCCCGTCATGCCAGGCATGCGGATATCCAGAAACGCAAGATCAGGATGGTGCTGCTCAACCGCGGCAACCGCCTCGGCTCCGTTCTTCGCTTCGGCAACGACCTGCAATTCTGGCCAGACTTCGGTCAGACGCGCGCGCAGCTGCTCGCGCATCAAGCGCTCGTCATCCGCAATAATCGCCGTAGGCATCGGGCAATTCTATGCGCGCCTACGCTGCCGTCGGTCCATCCACTTCGAACGTGTACGGCACTTCGATGGTGACAATTGTTCCGCTCGGAGAATTGGCTTCTATCGAAAGGCGCGCAGAACTCCCGTAAAGTGCCGCGAGCCGCTCGCGCACGTTTGCAAGTCCAACACCCGTACCCGATTGTCCAGCAGAGGCGAACCCCAGCCCTGAATCAGCCACTGTCACACGCAGACGGCCGTTCGAGATGTCCGCGGAAATCGTCATCGAGCCGCCTTCTGGCTTGGGCTCAAGCCCATGCTTGATCGAGTTTTCGACGAGCGATTGCAGCATCATCGGCGGGAACTGCGCAGAGCCAAGGCCCTGCGGAACAATTACCGAATACTGCAGCCGATCTTCCATCCTGAATTTAAGGATCTCGAGATAGGAGCGGCACAGTTGCACTTCCTTGCCCAGCGTGGTCGAACCCTGACGCATCTGAGGCAACGCCGCGCGAAGATACTGAATCAGGCTCTTCTGCATCTTCGAGGCAGTCGACGGTTCCGTCTCGATCAGATAATCAACCGACGCCAGTGTGTTGAACAAAAAGTGCGGCTCGACCTGAGCCTGCATAGTCTTCAATTGGGCTTCTGCAAGCTGCCGCTTGAGACTTTCTTCAGCTGCAGTCTCAGTCGCGGCTAGAGCCCGACGCTCGGCACGTTTCTTACCCCCCAGGACCAGCTTGACGATGATCGCGGCCATGATCAGTAACATCACGAAACTCATCAGCCAGTCGCCCGTCTTCTCGCGGTAGCGACGCGTCTCGCGCGCAATCTGTCGTTCAATCTGTTGCTCGACGATGTCCTCGATTTGGTCGCGCGCGCTGTTGATCGCCATGGCAAGCTTTTCCGGGTCCCGCGTGAACTCCGGACTGATCGTTATCTCGCCACCTTCGCCGCGAACGGTGACGCCTTTGGCATCTGCTGTGTCCGCCACTTCTTTCGGTTCTGGCGGCCGACGTTCGACTCGCACGCCCTTCTCGTCTATGACCATAGAGACGCGGTCGCCACCATCGTCGGCATCAATGCGCAGGCCTTTGTCGTCAATCTGCACCTTAGGATCCGACGACCTCTTCGCCTTTGCCACTCTCCGCGGTGACTTTTCACCAGGCGCCGTAATATGCACACCATCAGGCGCCACATGCAGGTTGACTTGCACGCGGTCTTTGCCGTCGCCCATTTTCACGACCACCACAGGCTCGCTGTCGTAGAGAACGTTGTCGGCGATTGCGCCGATGATCAATAACAGCACCGCCACCAGAACGAATTTGCCCCACCCAACGGTCGCCAGCCAATCACCAAGACGCGCGCCAGTCGCTTTCAGTGTGGGCGCCGATGCGCGGCCAGCGTCTGCGGCGACGCCACGTGTCCATGCCAGGCTTCGGCCGAGGCGCGAGGCGCGTGGCGGCGGTGCTGCTGCAGAAGCGGGCTTGTTTGCTTCTCCCTGATTGTTTTGATTGTCTTCAGTCCTCATGCACTTACTTTATAAGGCTCTGTGTTGCCGTACCAACCCACTGCGACAGAGCGCAGCAAATGGTCAATGGACGGCACAAGAGTGGTTTGTACGGTGAAATAAAAAGGGCCCGGAAATCCGAGCCCCGACTCCGCAGGTACGGTCGGGCTAAAGCGCAGTCTTCCGCGACGAGTCGCAAGCAGCCGCGAAACCCATCGGCTCGCTCGCTTTGATCACGACGGTGTCGAGCCTGACGAGTTGCATTTCCGCACCCGTTCGCGGCTGCGCGGCCCGCAGCGCGCCGCCGGCGGTTGCAACTAAACCGAGTCCGAAAAACGCAGCCAATAGTGCGCTTGAAAAACGAATTGAGTGCGGTGTGCGGTACATAACGTTCTCCCCTGCGTTGTCATCGTGTGAATCGAACTCTAGGGATGCTCGCAATCAAATGCGACCGAAGTGCGACGAACTGCATAAACGCGGGCGCCAAATGCAGTTGCACCGTCTATGCGGCGCCAGTCGGCGCATTGCGCGACGAAACATGGGATGGAACCAAGCGTTTAGCATCCCTAAGGTGCGCCGCACTGCGGCCCCGCGAATGCGGCAAAATCTTTGATCTAACCGAGAGTACGAGTAGGAGACCGCATGCGCTTTACTCCATGGGAAAACCCAATGGGCACCGACGGATTCGAGTTCATCGAATACGCCGCGCCCGATCCAACAGCGCTCGGACGCGTATTCGAGACGTTGGGATTTGCTGCGGTAGCCCGGCATCGGCACAAAAAAGTGACGCTCTATCGGCAGGGTGGCGTCAATTTCATCATCAATGGTGAACCGGATTCGTTCGGCCAGCGCTTTGCGCGGTTGCATGGTCCATCCATATGCGCGATAGCTTTCCGCGTGCAGGATGCGGCGCGCGCCTACCAGCGGGCATTGGAGTTGGGCGCATGGGGCTTCGATTCAAAATCGGGTCCAATGGAGTTGAACATCCCGGCGATAAAAGGGATCGGAGACTCGCTGATTTATTTTGTCGACCGCTGGCGCGGCAAGAATTACGCAAGCGCAGGCGACATCGGAGACATCAATATTTACGACGTCGACTTCGAGCCTATTGCCGACGCTCAGCCGAACCCCTTGGGCTGCGGCCTGATGTTCATCGATCACCTGACGCATAACGTGCATCGCGGCAGGATGAAGGAATGGGCCGAGTTTTACGAGCGGCTATTTAACTTTCGCGAAGTGCGCTACTTCGATATCGAAGGTCAGCTCACTGGCCTCAAAAGCAAAGCAATGACTAGTCCGTGCGGAAAGATCCGCATTCCAATCAATGAAAGCTCGGACGACAAGAGCCAGATCGTCGAGTATCTGGACGCGTATCACGGAGAAGGTATTCAGCACGTTGCGCTGGCTACGGACGACATCTACGCAACGGTGCGCGCGATGAAGCAGAACGGAGTGCCGTTCCAGGACACCATCGATACGTACTATGACTTGATCGATAAGCGGCTTCCGAACCACGGCGAACATTTCGACGAGCTGAAAACACTTCGCATCCTGATCGACGGGGCTACGCACCAGGGCGCTCCCAATGAACTGCTGTTGCAGATTTTCACGCAGACCGTCATTGGTCCGATCTTCTTTGAGATTATTCAGCGCAAAGGAGACGAGGGTTTCGGCGAAGGAAATTTTCGGGCGCTATTCGAATCAATCGAACTCGATCAGATTCGACGCGGTGTACTTAAGCCCGGCCAAAGCGAGGCGATTGCCTAAATGCCAGTAGCGCCGGTGACCTATGGCGCGAGCGAGCGTCCACCGCGAGGCTCATACGAGGAAGCGCGCGATGACTACACGTGCGACCAACATTGGGAGCGCTACACGCCGTTAGAACACGCGACCTATGCGCGGCTACTCGCGCGTCAGATTAAGCAGGCACCCGGTCAGGCTTGCGATGAGTTCATCGCGTCGGTCGACAAGCTCGGACCGTCTGATCGGATTCCGCGCTTTGACGCAATTAGTACCGCGCTGCGGCAGGCCACCGGCTGGGAAATCGTTGCCGTGCCCGGACTCATTCCGGAGCATGCGTTTTTCTCGCTGCTTGCCGAACGCCGCTTTCCCGTTACAACCTGGTTACGTCTACCCGAGGAGTTCGACTACATCGTCGAGCCGGATGTGTTTCACGATCTCTACGGCCATGTTCCACTTCTGTTTGATCCTGTCTTCGCCGACTACATGCAGGCGTTTGGACGTGGCGGACTCAAAGCCCACGGGTTGCAAGCGCTCGAGTATCTGGCGCGGCTTTACTGGTACACGGTCGAATTCGGCCTGGTTTCCACGCCGCACGGTCTGCGAGTCTATGGCGCGGGCGTCTTGTCATCGGTCGGAGAAATACAATACGCGCTGACGAGCCCAAAGCCACAGCGTCTCGCGTTTGATCCAAAGCGCGTGCTGCTGACCCCGTACAAGATTGACCACTATCAGTCTTCTTACTTCGTGGTTGATTCGTTCGATCAACTCTTCGCGGCCACCGCGCCTGATTTTGCGCCGCTGTACGCCGAGCTCAACGGACAGGCTCCACTTCCAAACGACGCAATGCTGGGCGGTGAACGGTCGTATCCGCCCAACATTAGCAACCCCAAGGCCTGACTAGCCGCTATTGAGATTGAGCGGGTATTCCGCCGGGCAAGATCGGCTGCGGGGGTTGCATTTGAGGCTGCGGCTGCGACTGTGGCTGTGGCTGCGGCTGCGGAACGGAAGGTGGGGGTGGCGTAAATGACGGCCGAGGCTGAGGTGGTGGCGAGCGTGGAATATTCGGCGCGCCGTCGCTGCTCGGAGCAGTAAGCGTGTTGCCCTCGCGCGTGAAGTTTGGCAACGCGGGCATTCCACCAAACTGCGCAATGGGTCGCGCCGGCAAACGCACTTCCTGACGGCTGCCATTGGATTCCAGAATGGCGAGCTCCGAGGTCACCGAAACCAGTTTCATGCCGGGTGCCACCTCTTGACCGATCAGGAAGACGCGCGCGGGCTTGCCGTCGACCACCAATACCGCGCTCGAATCCTTGCCTGCGGCAAACACACCGAGCGCCTGGACGTTGTTCGCTACCGCCTGCACCACATCAACTTTGCCGAACATGCGCGCAGCGGCGACCGGATCGGGATCTCGCAGCGGAGGAGGCGGTAATGGTGGAGGCGCGGACGTCGGAGCAGGCGTAAAAATGCGAATGCTCCAGAAGGCAGCAATCACAAGCACGCCGGCCAGAAAAACCGCGTGAACCGCAACGAAGGCAAACTTTTTCAACATCAGCAGTCCAAGTTTGACGCTAGCTCATCATGTATTAGACGGCGAAACATCCCCTTTCTGGGGGGTGGGATAGCCGACTCGCGTTGATAATATCCCCTGCACCCTCGGTTGTTCGCGTCGAAAAGCGAGGAAGTTCAAGGCGTTCGACGCGTATCTTCAAGTTTTCCACTGCATCGCCCAATGGTCTGATGACTCCCATGACAGCCGTTCGCATTCCTTTCTCTACCGTTCCGACTCGCTCAAAGGCGCGCGGGTTCACATTGATCGAGATCATGGTAGTGATCACGATCCTCGGCGTGCTCGCGGCGCTGATCGTCCCGCGCGTGGTCGGCCGCACCGACGACGCCAGGATTGCTGCTGCCAGGCAGGACATCGCGTCGATCATGCAGGCGCTCAAGTTATATCGACTGGACAACGGCCGTTATCCGACCACCGACCAGGGACTGCAAGCATTGATCACGCGGCCAACGACCGAACCGATGCCGGCTAACTGGAAGCAAGGCGGCTATCTGGAGCGCTCGGGCGTGCCCGCCGACCCGTGGGGCGAGCCTTACAAGTATCTGAATCCCGGCGTTCGCGGCGAGATCGACGTGTTCTCACTGGGCCGCGATCGCGCCAACGGCGGTGAGGCCAGCACTCCCGACGCCGACATCGGCTCGTGGCAGCTTTAACCATGCAGACAAAAGCGCAACCCTGCTTTTGTCTCATTAATTAAGGGTCGAAATCGCTGGCGGAGCCAGACGACTTCACGCAGGCATAACATGCAACGACTATCGCGCCGCGCTGCCGGATTTACTCTGCTCGAACTGATGGTCGTGATCGTGCTGGCCGGCATACTCGTGTCAATCGTCACGATCAATCTGACACCCGATCCTCGCCAGCAGCTGCAGCGAGAGGCGCAGCGCGTCGGACAACTGCTTGGACTTGCCGCTGACGAGTCGCGCATTCGCCAACAACCCATCGTTTGGGAGGCCGACCTGAGAGGCTACCGCTTCGTGACCGAATCGGGAGGTGAACGTCGACTTCTCAGCGGCGACGATCTGCTGCGCGAGCGTCTTTGGGACACCCCGCTGACGCGTCTGGCTGTGCTCGACAACGGCGGGCCGCAACCGGCCCAGGTTCTCCTGAGTCCCGGCGCCCCCCCCGTGCGCGTTGCGATAGCGCGCGAATGGATCCAGTCGCGCTGGAGGCTCGAGCTGACGCGCGAAGACGGATCGGCGCGAATCGATTTCGATGAGGTCGGCCGCGCCACGCTCGCCGACAATCAGGTGTCGAACAAATAAATGGCCAAGCCAGTGACGGAGCGCGGTTTCACACTGCTGGAGGTGCTGGTTGCACTCGTCATCATCGGCGTTGCTCTGACCGCTTCGATGCGCGGTGCAATGTCGCTAACATCGACTGCGGAGTACACCCGCCAAAAGCTGCTCGCGGTACTGACGGCGGAGAACCGGTTGCTGGAATTGCGCCTCGGACGCGAAAGACTGGAACCCGGCGAGATGGTGCTCGCGTGTGAGCAAGGCGGCGTGAGCTTTGTATGTTCACAGGCCGTAAAGCCCACGCCCAATCCGTTTTTTCGCCGCGTCGAAGTCAAGGTATTCCGCAGTGACGAAGACGGCAACCGGCGTCAGCTCGCCGAGCTGATGACCGTGATGCCCACCAACCAATGAGCAGGCGCCCGATCGTCACGCGCGGCTTCACACTGCTCGAGTTGCTGGTGGCGATTACCGTGTTGTCGATTGTTTCGATGATTGCTTGGCGCGGGCTCGACTCGCTGGTAGCGACACGCGAGCGGCTCGAGCCCGAAGCCGACGAGGTGCGATCGCTGTTGACGGCGTTCGGTCAGATGGAACGGGACCTGACACAGGTGACGAACCCCGCTTTTCTTGGGCTGTCGACTTCTCCACTGAACGTTCGCGTGGTGGACGGTGGACAGGTCATTGAACTGGCGCGCGTTGCGAGCCCGGTTCCGGATCGCGCAACCGAAGTGCAAACGGTTTTCTATCGCGTCGTCGAAGGCACGCTGGTTCGACAGGCGACCCCACCCTCGCCTGTATTCGAACGCGCCAACGCCGAACGTTTTGAAACCGCGCGTCTGCTGACCAACGTCCAGTCGATGAGCGTGCGTGTGTGGCAGGTTCCCACGGGATGGGTCTCGCCATTTGAGGCCGACCAATCGGTCCAGATGGCTGCAGCGCCGGGCACGCAAGCCGCGAGTGCGGCCGCTCGGCTTGCGCCGGGGGTTGAGGTCACCTTGCTGCGTACCGGCGGCAAGACATTCCGCCGCGTTTTCTTGGTGGGTGCATGAGACCGGTCCACCGTTCGGAGCAATGCGGCGCCGCGGTTTTGATGGCGCTGTTCGTCGCGGCGCTTGCGACGATGATCATCACCGGATTGTTCTATCGCCAATTTGTTTTGCTGCGAACAATTGAGAATCAGCAGCTGACGTCGCAGAGTCGCCTGCTGTTGCGTGGCGCGCTTGACTGGGGCCGCGCGATCCTGCGCGAAGACGCCAATCGTTCGCAATACGACGCCCTGAGCGAGCCGTGGTCGCAGCCACTGGCTGAGACACGGCTTGATCAGTTGGGCGAGACCGCCTCATTGGCCGCGCTCGCGACGATAGCCGGCTCCATGGAAGACGCTCAGTCGCGCCTGAATCTGCGCAATCTGATTGAGAACGGCCACGTGGTTGAGCGGGAACTCGAAACGCTGCGCAGGCTGGTGCTGCTGCTGCAATTGCCGGAGCAGACAGCGGATTTGATCGCTTTGCGCATGGCACAGGCACTCCCGCCTGTCCCAGCGGCCGATCCGGCGGGCGGCGTGGCCCCAGCGAACATGGCGGAGACCGAGCAGACGCGTCCTTTGCCGTTGATGCTGCCGCAGGACATGGCGGGCATCGCCGGCATCGATCCGGCGGCAGTCCTAAGGCTGGCTCCTTATATCGTGGTCCTGGATGAACGCACTGCCGTAAATGCCAACACGGCGTCACCCGAAGTGATCGCCGCGCGGGTCCCGGAGCTCACGTTGGCGGAGGCACGAACCCTGGTCGCCGAGCGCGACCGGATTTCATACTTCAACAACACCGCCGAAGTACGAACGCGCCTGGGCAACAAAGGCGCGCTGGTCACGGATTCCGAATTGTCGACAGCTTCACGGTTTTTCTTCATTCGCGGCGAAGTGAAGCTCGACCGCGCGATCACACGTATGGAAGCCCTGGTCAAACGCGCAATCCCCGGCCAGGGGCAACAGGCCGTTGCGGTGTTATGGACACGAGAGATCTGACATCACGCTTATGAGAGACCGATCACTTCAACGTTTACTGGTGCTGCTCCCGCCCCGGCTGGAAAGCGGCGGGCGCGGTCAGTTCGCTTCGGGCACCGTGGTGTCGTACGTTGCCTTGTCGGGCAGCGAGTCAACACGTGGCGAGGCTCCGATCGCGCTGCTGCCCAAAGCCGGTGCTGTTGACCTTGTGTTCGATTCGAGCGATGTCTTCATTACCGCGATCGAATCGCCAAAGCTTTCCGAAGGCAGACTGCGCATGGCGCTGCCAAATATCCTGGAAGATCGTCTGCTGGCCGAAGCGGCCGACTGTCATTTCGCCTTCAATGTTCCGCGCGGTGGCACCGGAACCACGACGATCGCCGCACTACCGAAGATGCCTGTTGCGGTGATCGACCGCGGCATCCTGACGCGCGCACTCGATGTGTTGTCCGACGCCGGTTTCAAGGTGCGCGCGGCCTATAGCGAGATCTACACCGTGCCGGCGCCTGCTGCCGGAGTACTGTCGGTGCGTGTCGATCGCGGCCGCGGGATTGCACGCTCGGCGACCCACGACGGCTTTGCATTCGATCTATCCGATAACACGGTGCCACCCGCGCTTGCACTCGCGGTGCGTCAACTCGGCGTGCGCCGCATCCAGGTGTTCGGTCGTGACGGCGCCCGCATGAACGAGTTCGCCAAGGCGCTCAATGTGCAGGTCGAGGTCAGTCCGCATGAGGCGGATCTCGCGAGTACTGAGACTGGAGTCAGCCTGCTGCAGGGCGCATTCGCGCAGGGCGGAATGATGGCCAATTTCGGCGGCTCGAGGCTGGCGCTCTCGAGTCGCGCGGTACGCGTTCCGCTGCTATGGACAGTCGCGGCTGCGCTGGTCGCTGTGCTGGGCATGAACGCCTACAACCTGAAACTCGAAGGCGAAGAGCGAGCTATTCGTGGCCAGATGGAAAACAATTTTCGCTCGACATTCCCCGAAGTCACAACCGTCGCGGACACCACCGTTCAAACCAAACAGAAGCTCGGCGAACTGCGCGCGCGCGCCGGAATCCCTTCGGCCAATGATTTCTCGGTACTTAACGCGCGCACCGCCTTGCTGCTGTCGGCGGCCCCCGTGGGCAGCGTCGCCGGTATGGAATATCGGGACGGCGCATTGAAGGTGAAGTTCAAGGCGGGCACGGCTGACGATGCCGGATTGCAAAACACGTTACGGTCGGCCGCCGTGCAACAGGGGCTCGCGATCCGCTTTGAAACGGACGGGTCGGCGCGCATCACGCCGGCCGGCGCTTGAAGATGAACGTCATGCCCTATAAAACCGGACGACGCAGCGCGCGTCGCTGCAATTGATGGAATCACTGAAACTTTTCTGGGCCGAACGCGCACCGCGTGAGCGTGCAATTCTGCTAGCCGGCAGCGCGGCGGTCGTCGCCGTGCTCGTTTTTCTGCTGCTGATCGAGCCCGCCTACAAGGGCATCGGTCGACTTGAACGCAGCCTGCCGCAACAGCGCGCTGGGGCGGCCGAGCTCGAAGCACTGCTGTCTGAAGTCAAGACGATGCGTGCGCGCCCCCAGGTAGCGTCCGTATCGGCCGGTGACGTGCGGGCTGCGGTCGATACATCGCTTGCGCGCGCGGGCATTAAAGCGTCGCGGATCGTTCCGCTTTCGGACGGCGACCTGCAACTGACGTTCAGCGATATTCCGTATGCAAGCTGGGCGCCGTGGCTCGCCGGCATCGAACGCGAGCTCGGCGCACGCGCCACCGCGGTTACCGTCACCGCTCGCGATAAACCGCCAGGTAACGTCGATGTCGAGCTGGCACTGCGGCTTGCGCGCAGATAACGGGCGGATGAACCTCACTGCCCATGCGCATTGTTTCTTTCGTCCTCGCGGCGCTCGTTATTCTGGTTACGGCGCTGGTCGTGGCGCCGGCGCAATGGGCGGCTGGTTACGTGCGTTCGGCGATGCACGGCAGGCTCGAACTCGCCGAGGCCGCGGGCACTCTTTGGAATGGTTCGGCGGTGGTGGTGCTGGCGTCGCCCGCGGAGACGGGCGGATCACGTGCGAGCCTGCCCGAGCGCCTGTCGTGGCGGTTGAGTCCATGGGCACTGCTCGCGGGTCAGATCGATCTTGCACTGACGCACCCCTCCGCACTCGCGCAGCCACTAATGATCAATGCTGGCGTCACTGGCCGCACCATCACGCTGGGGCCCACGTCTGTGCGCTTGCCTGCTTCGCTGCTGGTTGGACTTGGAGCGCCGTGGAATACTGTGCGTCCCGGCGGAATCTTGACGGCTTCATGGGATCGGTTGGTAGTCGAGCCCGGTCGCTGGCGGGGTCGCATCAGTGGCGAGTGGCAGTACGCCACCAGCGCACTGACGCCCGTGTCACCAATGGGCCATTACCGGGTGCAGACCAATGGGATCTGGCCGGGAACTCAGCTGGAATTACTAACCATTTCCGGTCCCCTCGAGCTGAAGGGCAATGGCACAATCAACGAGGGTGGGCGCTTACGCTTCACCGGACGAGCACAAGCAATGGCCGGCACCGACCCTGGTGTCAAGGCGCAACTGACGGGGCTGATCTCACTGCTAGGGCGGCGGGACGGCGAGGGATCTCTGTTGAACTTCGGTGGTTGAGATAAAGCCAATGTGCACGTCTGGCAGACGCAGTGTTCCGTCCCGCGTGATCGGGTTTGCATGCGCTTGGCTGATGGCGACCAGCGCCATCATGCCGCCGGCGCTCGCGCAGACATCGCGCACCAAGCCACCGGTCCAGCAGCCTCAGGCGCAGGGCGGGGCACGCGAGGAAGGCGTGATCCTCAACTTCGTCAATGCAGATATTGACGCCGTCGTACGCGCGATCGGTCAATACACCGGCCGCACCTTTGTCGTCGACCCTCGCGTCAAGGGCACGCTCTCGCTTTCAACCGAACGCCCAGTCTCGCGCCAGCAGGCGTATGAGCAACTGCTGACGGCGCTACGTTTACAAGGGTTCACGATTGTGCAGACCGGCAACGTGGCGCGTGTGGTGCCCGAAGCCGACGCCAAACTGCAGGGGGGTGCCGTGATCGGACCGCGCGGTGCGGCGCCCGGCGGTGATCAACTGGTAACGCAGGTCTTTCGCCTTCAATACGAATCGGCCACTGCGATGGTGCCGATCCTGCGGCCGCTAATTGCGCCTAACAACACGATCTCGGCCTACCCGCAGAACAACACGCTCGTCATCACCGACTACGCGGACAACCTGCGACGCATTCAGCGCATTATCGAATCCATCGACACCGCTGCCACCAGCGACGTCGAGTTGATTCCGATCAAGAACGGGCTGGCGCTCGAGATTGCCACCGTGGTTAACCGCGTGCTCGACGAGGGTGCGCGTGCCGCGGGTCAGCAAACTGACGCCGGGCAACGTATCTCGCTGCTCGCAGAACCGCGCACCAATACGATCATCGTGCGCGCCCCAAGCCCGCAACGGCTGCAGCTGGCAAAAGGTCTGATCGCACAGCTGGACCAACCCGCGCTGACGCCGGGCAACATCAACGTGATTCACCTGCGCAATGCCGAGGCGATTCGACTCGCTCCATTACTGCGCGCGATTATCGGTGCCGACCCTTCATTCGTACAGCCGGGCAGTGGCGGCGGGCTGTCGGCGTCGACGGGTAGTTCCGGTGCTACACAATCGCAACCTGGGTTGACGCAGGGAACAGCGGCCGGCGCTGCAAGCATCGGGGCGATCGCGGGCAGCAGCAGCGGAGGTGGCGGTACCGGTGGGCTCGCGGGAATGATCCAGGCCGATCCGTCGACCAACTCGTTGATCATCACCGCGCCGGAGCCCCTGTATAGAAACATTCGCGCGATCGTCGACAAACTCGATGGCCGCCGCGCGCAGGTGGTGATCGAATCGCTGATCGTCGAAATGACAGCGGATAAAGCCGCGGAGTTCGGCATTCAATGGCAGGCGTTGGGCGGGATCGACGGCTCCGGCACCAATGTGATCGGCGGCACCAATTTCGGCGGATCTGGCCAGAACATCATTGGTGCGGCACAAAACATCGCGTCGCTTGGCCAAGGCCTGAATCTCGGCGTGGTGCGCGGCCGCATCAATATTCCGGGCGTGGGCGAAGTTCTGAACCTGGCCTTCCTGGCGCGCGCGTTGCAGACCACCGCGGACGCGAACATCCTTTCGACGCCAACCATTCAGACGCTCGATAACGAAGAGGCCAAGTTTTTGGTCGGTCAGAACATTCCTCTGATCACGGGTTCGTTTGCGCAGGGTGCGGGTCAGGGCGCCGGCGTCAATCCGTTTCAGACTTTCGAACGGCGCGACATCGGATTGCAACTGCGCGTCAAACCGCAGATCTCCGCCGGCGGCGTAGTCCGTCTGGCGATCTACCAAGAGCTTTCATCGATTCAGAACACGCTGACTGCGGCGCAGGGCGGCATCATCACGAATAAGCGCAGCTTTGAATCGACGGTATTAGTCGAAGACGGCAACATCGTCGTTCTCGGTGGCCTTATCGAGGACCGCACCGACAACAGCCGCAGCGGCGTGCCGGTGCTCAGTGATATTCCGGTGGTGGGCGGATTGTTCCGCTATGAGAACCGTGGACGACGCAAGACCAATTTGCTCGTCTTTCTGCGCCCCTACGTCGTGCGTGACGAAAGCACGTCTTCTGCTCTCGCGCTTGATCGATACGATTACATCCGCGGTCAGGTCGCCGACAGCGCGCGTCCGGACAACTTTATCTTTCGTGATCTGCAGAGTAAGCAGCTGCCGGCGTCACCGGTCGTTCCACCCTCGTTGCGTAAGGCGCAGGATGGACCCGGATCTCCTGCTACCGGCGCGCCCGCACCCGGCGCCGTGCCGGCACCCTTGCCGCGCTCACCCGAAGCGGGCCTTGGCGCACGTGTCGATCGCAATGATCCGCCGGCACCGATTATTGACATCCCGCCGCCGGCACTCCCATCACCTGTGCCGCCCTCTTCGGCTGCGCCTCCGGCAACCATTGCAGCAGTGCCGTTGACGGCCGCGCCCATCGTGGCAGAACCGGTTCCATTGCCACCGCCGCCCGTGGTCGCGACGCCCACGCCGGCTTTGCCGGAGCGATCGGCACCGGTGCAGACATTTCCGCCCCCCATCGCTGCAGCGCCGGTCACGGCACCGCCTGTCGTAACGGCACCGGTGATGCCGCCACCGCAGCCGCTGCAGGCACCGCCACCGCGTGTTGCGCCGGCGCCTGCCACGACGCCGCGGACTGTGCCCGCCGAAACGCCGCCACCCGTGGTGGCATCAGCAGCACCGACTGCACCACCACCGCGTACCGACACGGCTTCATCAACCCGATCAACGCCACTGCCGGCGGGTTCGACACAGTTGCTGCAGGTTGCTTCGGTCACTGACATCTCGCGCGGCCGCGATCTTCAGCGCCAGTTGCGTGCTGCTGGAATGGATGCTTATTGGGAAAGTGTGCAGACCAAGCAGGGCGGCGACGTCGTGCGCGTGCGCGTCACAGTTGATCCAGCGACGCAGAGCGTGGCCGATGCCATTGCAAAATTGAAGTCGATGGGCTTCGATCCGATCATTGTGACGCCTTAGCATCAAACGCAGCCCCGTGATTTCCGCCAGCCGCCTCGTCCCCTACGCCTTCGCACGTGACAACGCGATCCTTCTAGTACCGAAGTCAGAGCGCGACGCTGAAGTTTGGATCAGCGACGCCACACCGCTGGCTGCACTGAACGAAGTCATCCGGGTTTTTCCCGGCAAGGTCAAGCCGATCGTCGTGGAGCCCGGCAAGCTGGTCGCTGCGATCTCGCAGACGTACGGCGATCAAGGCGGTTCAGCGCAGCAGATCGTCGGCGACATCGAAGGTGAGTTCGACATCACGCGAATGATGCAGGAGGTCCCCGATGTCGAGGACCTGCTCGAGACCGAGGACGACGCGCCAATCATCCGCATGATCAACGCGCTGCTGACGCAGGCCGCGCGCGATGGCGCTTCCGACATTCACATCGAAGCGTTTGAGACCTATTCACTGGTGCGGTTCAGGGTCGACGGAACGCTGCGCGACATCGTTCGCCCGAAACGCGCACTGCACGCCGCGCTTGTTTCGCGTATCAAGATCATGGCTGCGCTCGACATCGCCGAGAAGCGCTTACCGCAGGATGGCCGCATTACGCTGCGCGTCGGCGGCCGCCCGGTTGACGTGCGTGTGTCCACACTGCCCACGGGACACGGCGAGCGCGTCGTATTACGTTTGCTGGAAAAGGATTTATCGAAACTCGAGTTGACCAACCTCGGCATGGCCGAGGGCACGCTCGCCGGCTTCGATAAATTGATCCATCAACCGCACGGGATCATTCTCGTCACGGGCCCAACGGGCTCGGGTAAGTCGACCACCCTTTACGCCGGCATACGCCGGCTCGACAAGAACACGACCAACATCATGACGGTCGAGGATCCGATCGAGTACGACATCGAAGGCATCGGCCAGACGCAGGTCAATGCAAAGATCGACATGACATTCGCAAAGGCCTTGCGCGCGATCCTGCGGCAGGACCCGGACATCGTGATGATCGGCGAGATTCGGGACTTGGAGACCGCGCAGATTGCAGTGCAGTCATCGCTGACAGGTCACCTTGTACTGGCGACGTTGCACACCAACGATGCCGCATCCGCAGTGACGCGCCTGATCGACATGGGAATCGAGCCCTTTCTGCTGTCGTCGTCGCTGCTCGGCGTGCTTGGCCAGCGCCTCGTGCGCAAGCTCTGCTCGCATTGCAAGGAACCCGACCCAACCGTTGGGGGATGGCGCGCCGTGGGCTGCGGTCATTGTGGCCACACCGGTTATTTAGGCCGCACCGGCATCTACGAGCTGCTGACGGTCAACGACGAAATTCGGATGCTGGTGCATCAGGGCACGAATGACACCGACATGCGCCGCGTGGCGGAAAAAAACGGTATGACCAACATGCGCGCCGACGCGCAGCGCTGGATCAAGGCCGGTATTACCTCGCAGGAAGAAACGTTGCGCGTCACGCGCGAGTAGCTCCCGCATGGCAGCTTTTCGTTTCGCAGCGGTAGACAAC
>JACCYC010000384.1 GCA_013696665.1 Burkholderiaceae bacterium
CGACAGCGTCGACCCGATTGCAAACGCTCCTGCAGCGAGGAGCATGACCATTAGTTTCTTCATCGTCATCCTCATCGGGTTAGAGCGCTTCCTTGCCGGTTTCGCCGGTTCGGATGCGAACGACATGCTCGAGATCAAACACGAATACCTTGCCGTCGCCGATCTTGCCGGTGCGCGCGGAGCCCTCGATCGCTTCGATCGCGCGCTCGACAATGTCCTCGGACACCGCGGCTTCGATTTTCACCTTCGGCAGGAAATCGACGACGTACTCGGCGCCCCGATACAGCTCGGTATGACCCTTTTGCCTTCCGAAGCCTTTGACTTCGGTGACCGTGATGCCTTGCACGCCAACGGCGGACAACGCTTCGCGCACCTCGTCGAGCTTGAACGGCTTGATAACGGCCGTGATCAGTTTCATAGTTGATCCCCTGTCCTCAGAACGTCTTCGAAAGTGAGACTACGGCGCGCGTCCTGCCGCCGCCCTCGGACAAATCCCCGACAGTAAAGAGCCTCTTCTCATTGGTGCCGATCACTGCCGCGCCAACAATCCAGCCCGAAGCTGCGATATCGTAGTTGACCCCAAGCTTGTAGTCGAAATAGTCGTTTTCGATCAGGCCGACTTGCTTGCCGTTTTCGATCTTTTGATAGCCGACGTGGCCGACCACCGACCAGCCGCCGTCAAAGGGAAGCGTCACGGTGAGATCGACGTACTGCGAGCCTTTGGTATCGACGTTGCCCGGCAGACCGAGATCGTTCGAATTCAGGCCGAAGAAATCGGTGAACGAGTAAAAGTATTTCAGCGACGCTGGTCCGTACGAGCCGCCGATATACGCCTCGAAGTTTTTTGCGTCGATTCCGGGCGTGACCTTGCCGGTGCCCGGATAGTAGTAATAGATCACCCCGACATCGAGCCCGAAGTCGCCGAAGATCGTCTTGTAGCCGCCGTAGAAATCCATCTCGAGCGACGCGCCGTTAAAGAGCGCCTGCTCGACGTTCGAGTTCCAGTTCCCCAGATAGAAACCGGACTTGTGCGCGAAGTCGAAGCCGCCTTGAAACGCCGGCTTGTAGTCGGTCTGCGTAAAGCCGCGGAAGCGGTAATCGCTGAACAGCCCCGCGTTGCCTGTGAACGTGAATTCGGGCTCGGATTTCGCAGCGGCGGCTTGTGCCAGCACGCTTGATGAAAATCCCGCGGACGCAATCGCGAACGCGCACGCGAGCAGCGCTTTCCTCATGTTGTTTCCCCTCGTTGGCAGTGGTGGTTGCAGTCAAGGGGCGTTACGCAACATGCATGCCAATTGCTGCAGCGCGAAACCGCGCCGCCGCGGTGCAGATCAACCGCTTTGACAGTGGAGATGCACGGCATCAGTGCATCCACGCCCGTCTACAGGGCGAGCGGCAAACTGCAAGCGATTAGGCTAAATTTCGCGGCATGGACAAGGTTTCGTTTTTGGATGAGCTGCAGGACAGGCTGTCGGCGTTGATGCAGGGAACGCCTGCATCCGACATGCAAAAAAACATCAGAGCGCTTTTAACGCAGCAGTTTGCGCGACTCGACCTTGTCACGCGCGAAGAGTTTGATGTTCAAACCAAAGTGCTCGGACGCACCCGCGCGAAATTTGAAGAGCTCGAACGTAAGTTAGCCGAGCTCGAGGCGGCACGCAGCGTTGAAGCCGCGAAGCGTTAGGCTGCCGACGGCTCCGCGGCCGAGCGGGTCCGCGCAACGGCGATGATCTTCGCAGCGGTTGGCAATTGCAGCTCGGATAATTCGGCTTCCATTGTCGACCGGTCGATCAGGCGGACATTGCGGCGCTTGGCAATTTCCTTTGCGCCACGTTCGTAACCCGCTTCGGCAATCACGGCAACGCGCATCATTCCGATTTCTCGCGCCTGCTCGATCAGCGCGGTGATGCGGTCCACTGAAACGTGATCGTTTTGCACGACAAATGCATAGGCGCGCGCAGCATCCTGACGATGCCGCAACACCAATTCGATTGGCCACACCGCCGGCGATGCTGGCGATCCACGATAGCCGCGCGACTCGTACCAGGCGAGCACCAGCTCGCGCAACGGCACACCTGGCGAGATCACATCGCGCTTTCGGTCATCGCGCGGTTCAACTGATGCCGGTGACGGTGCAGGCGCGGAGCGAGTGACGCTCCTTTGCTCGGGCTCATGCACCATGATCTGCGAGATCAGCTGCTCGATGGGATCCAGATCCGCTGCGGCCTGTTCCGCCGGGGTCAGATGTACGGCGCCATTTTTTGAGCCCTGCGAGGATTGGCGGCGTGACTTCGAATCCCGATGCGGTTGCGTGTGGCCGTATTCGATCGGCGGTAGGTCCGGTGACTTCGGAACGCTGCCTTCGCGCATCGCTGCGTGCCGGGCAGCCGCGGCGGCTTTCTCTGAGGGATCGTCTTCGAGTAACCGGCCCACAATTTTCGGCTTGGTGCGCTCGACCGAATAGGCAACGTTACGATCTTCTTCTGATCGTTCTTCATCGGACTTGCCGCCTGCAAGCATCAACGCCATCGCGCTCTGCTCGCGTTTCTCCGCTTGTTCGCGAATCGAGCGCGCGCGCCTTTGCACCCAGATGTAAAGTCCGGTCAGGGTAACGAAGACTGCAACAGCAAGAAAGAACGTTGACACAGGCGCCGCAAGTCGCTCGGGGGTGTGAACTGTATCGTGCCACGTTGCCCGAGGCCATCCCCTTCGAATATCAGGCCAAACGGGTCATTTCTCCTCGTCCAATTGAGCTAGTCCAAGGTCTTCGACTTTATGTATCGCGCAATCGGCTTAGGCCGATAAGGTATGCATGTGGTGCGCTTATCGCCACCGCGGTGGGACTGGCGTTAGATAGCAGCAGAACGCCACGCGACACCATGCATTGGCAGTCGTTCGCGCGCCGATAGAATCGCGCGCCATGCCTAGACTTGCTCGCCTACGATGAACTCGCTGCAATGACCCTTGCCGTCGTTCGCAGCCGGGGATTGGCGGGAATGTCTGCACCCGAAGTCACGGTTGAGGTTCACCTCGCAAATGGTCTGCCGGCGTTCACGCTGGTCGGCCTGCCGGACACCGAAGTGCGAGAGGCACGCGAGCGCGTTCGAGCCGCGCTGCAGAACAGCCGATTCGAATTTCCGATGCGCCGCATCACGGTCAATCTGGCGCCCGCCGACCTGCCGAAAGAGTCCGGCCGCTTCGATTTGCCGATTGCGCTGGGCATTCTGGCTGCGACAGGTCAGTTGCCGGCGCGTGTGCTCGATCGCTACGAGTTCGCGGGCGAGCTATCGCTGTCGGGCGAGCTGCGCCCGGTGCGCGGTACGTTGGCAATGGCGTTTGCCGTGACACGGGGCAATACCGATTCGCGAAGCGGCGGGCCGCTGAGCGCCGGCGCCACGCCGCGAGGGTTCGTCGTGCCTATCGACAGCGCTGACGAAGCCGCGCTGGTCGGGGAGGTCCCGATCTATCCGGCCAAGACTTTGCTGCAGGTCGTTGAACATCTGCGATCCGACGCCGGTGAAGCAGACGCGCGCCGTATCGAGGTGCATCAGGCGATGGTGCGCCTGACGCCGCCGACTTACCCTGACATGTTCGACGTCAAGGGTCAGCTGGCTGCAAAGCGCGCGCTCGAGATCGCGGCCGCCGGCGGCCATAGCGCTTTGCTGGTGGGTCCACCCGGAACCGGCAAGACCATGCTCGCGCAGCGCTTCGCCGGCATCCTGCCGCCGATGACGACTGACGAAGCGCTCGAATCGGCGGCGGTGCTATCGCTGGTCGGTCAGTTTGCAACGCAGCGCTGGGCCACCCGCATTTATCGCTCTCCGCACCACACTGCAAGCGCTGTGGCGCTGGTCGGCGGCGGCAATCCGCCGCAGCCGGGCGAGATTTCGCTGGCGCACCACGGCGTGCTGTTTCTGGACGAGCTGCCCGAGTTCGAGCGACGTGTGCTCGAATCGTTACGGCAGCCGCTTGAATCGGGAAAGATCACCGTGTCGCGCGCTGCGCGCCAGGTGGAATTTCCCGCCAAGTTTCAATTGCTCGCTGCGATGAACCCATGCCCGTGCGGCTACTTCGGCCACAAGACGATCGTATGCCGTTGCACACCGGACCTGGTGGCCCGCTACCAGGACCGCATCTCAGGTCCGCTGCTTGACCGCATCGACATGCGGGTCGAGGTGTCATCGTTTACTGAAGAGGAGATGATGTCGCTAGGTGATGGCGAGCCGTCACGCTTCATCGCCGAGCGGGTACGCAAGGCGTACAACCGCGCACTGGCTCGCCAGGGCAAGCTCAATGATCACTTGCAACCTGCCGAAATCGAACAGTTGTGCGCGGCAGACGGCGCGGTCAAGCAGCTGCTGCATGCTGCGGCGGTCAGGCTCGGCTGGTCAATGCGCGCCTACCACCGAGTGTTGAAAGTATCGCGGACCATTGCTGACCTCGCGGACTCAACCGAGCTTGCCACTCCGCACGTTGCAGAAGCGATTCAATATCGGCGTTCGTTGCGCGAGGTCTAGGGACGCGTTACTTGTTAAGCGGCATCATGAACTGATGCCGTGCCACAGACGTTGCAGAGCCGGCCTTCGCATCGGGCCAGCGTTGCATCACCGATTTGTAGCGCGTGTAGAAGCGAATACCCTCCTCGCCATAGGCGTGATGGTCGCCGAACATCGAGCGCTTCCATCCACCGAACGAGTGGAATGCCATCGGCACCGGGATCGGAACGTTGATGCCGACCATGCCGGCTTGCACACCGCGTGCAAATTCCCGCGCAGTGGCGCCGTCGCCGGTGTAGCAGGCGACACCGTTGCCGTACTCGTGAGAATTCACAAGATCGAGCGCCGCGGCGAGATCCGCAACGCGCACGATGCAAAGCACCGGCCCGAAGATTTCCTCACGGTATATACGCATCGATGGCTTGACCTGATCGAACAGCGTGGCGCCAAGAAAAAAACCGGCGCCCTCTGCAGCTGAGTGCGTTCGGCCGTCGCACACGATTCGTGCGCCGTCGGCCACGCCGTTGGCGATGTAGCCAACGACCTTCTCGCGATGCGCGGCATTCACAAGCGGCCCCATATCGGCGTCTTGGTTCATCCCGCTTCCGATCCGCAGCGCGCCGATCCGCGATTGCACCTTGTCGATCAATCGATCAGCCACATCACCCACCGCAACACACACCGAGATGGCCATGCACCTTTCGCCGGCTGACCCGTACGCCGCTCCGACGAGCGCGTCGGCCGCGTGGTCGAGATCGGCGTCAGGCATTACCACCATGTGATTTTTTGCGCCGCCGAGTGCCTGCACCCGCTTGCCGCGCCGCCCACCTTCGGCATGGATGTATTCGGCAATCGGCGTCGAACCGACAAAGCTGACGGCCACGACTCCCCTGTGCGCCAGGATCGCGTCGACCGCTTCCTTGTCGCCCTGCACGACGTTGAACACACCGTCGGGCAATCCGGCTTGACGTAACAGTTCTGCAAGCAGCAAGGATGCAGAAGGGTCGCGCTCGGAGGGCTTCAGTACAAACGTATTGCCGCACACCAGCGCCAGCGGAAACATCCACATCGGCACCATGACCGGAAAATTGAACGGGGTGATACCTGCAACGACGCCGAGCGGCTGCCGCAGCGAATAGTTGTCGATGCCGCCGCCGATGTTGTCCGAAAACTGCGTCTTCAGAAGTTGCGGGGCGCCGCACGCGAATTCGAC
>JACCYC010000024.1 GCA_013696665.1 Burkholderiaceae bacterium
CGCGATCTGCACTTCGGGTGATCCGGTATCGGCCTGCGCGCGCTGGTACTTGGCGACGATTTCCGACTTATTGATATCTGCAACTGACATAGGTCCCTTTCGTTGAATTCAGACTCGCGGACACGGAAGGATGGCCGTGCCGTGAAAAGCGGGCGATTGTAGCGCAGCGGCTTACCGCACTGCCACGCTACCGCACAGCGTGTCGGCGCTCGATCAAGGCGAGGCGGACTGGCTCAGCGGCATGTGCTGGCAAGGTTCGAAACGTGACGAGCATCAACGCCAGCACCGCACGACTCTCCGAGCGATTTCTTACCGCACAGGTGAACTCAGAATTCCGCTCACGCGTCCATTTTGATGACACTGATCATGCCATCGGCTTCCATGCATGCTCGCTTTACCTGGGCACAATCCTCGATACCCTTCTCGCGCAGCTGTGCCATTAACTCCTCGGTCGTAACAAGTTCGGCTCTCATGTTCTTGCGGACCATTTTTCCGTCTTCGACGAGAACCAGCGTCGATGCACGAAGCACCCGCTCGACTGCAGGAAATCGATACCCAGCCCAATCGAGCAGATAGCTCCAGAACAGTACGGTGCCGACAAGAACGGTACCTTCGACCACTGACTTGTATTCAGCAGCAAATCCATTTCCGGCAACTTCGGCCAACAAGACGATGACGAGAACATCCGTTGTCCCGATCCCGCCGGCCTGACGTTTCAGCACCAACCTGAGCAACACAAAGAGAACGAAGTACATGATCGTGGCTCGCACGAACAGTTCGACCAGTGAGTTTTCCGGCGTGAAGATGCCGCTCCAGTCGATGCTCCAGAACAAGTCGCCCATTACTGTCCTCCGTGCGCGTTGGAAGGCAGCACGGCCGGACTACGACCTACGCTGCGGTTCGCCACGGTACCGCAGGCAGCAACGCGACGCCCGCAATCGCAATGAGTGCGGGCGCCCTTTCCTATTTCTTTTTCTCGGCCAGTGCGAGCACCATCGTCAAATGCTCCTTGAGTACGGGCAACGTATTGCTAGCGAACTGCTTGAGTTCACCCGAGTCGCCGCGCTTAGCCTGCTTCTCAAAAAGCGCGACAGTTCCCTTGTGGTCTCTGACCATGCGCTCGACGTACGCCTTATCGAACTTTTCACCCTTCAGCTGGGCGAACCGTTTCATGTCGGCGTGCTGTGCAACCATCGGTTTGGGCGGAGTGACGCCGAGCTTCGCGCTGATCATCTCCAGCTCCATACCGGCTTTCCCGTGATCTCCCACCATCCGCTGCGCAAACGCCTTCACATCGGAACTCGCGCCATTTTGCAGGGCTAACTTGCTCAATTCGACTTCTACCATCCCGCCACCGATCGCTTGCATGATGAAGCTGCGGTCTTTGCTCGAAGCTTTGCCAGCCGGGCTGCTCTTGTTCTGAGCGCCGGCGGCGAAAGCGAAACTCAGTCCAAGGACCGCAAAGATCACTCGAGCCGCTGTGTAATGCATTAAGAGCCTCCAGATTATCAATGGTTGACTACCGACGCCGCGCTGCCGCCATCAAGCCTTCGCCGGCGATCCAGATCGACACGCCGAGTAAGACGAGATCCTTAAGCAGAAACTGTCCGGGCATTGCCGAGGGGAACGGAAAACCGTAGCCCGCCTCCCATATGCCGGGCGTCGTGAGCAGGAAGCTCAGCGTGATGATGAAAGTGATCGCCGCGCCGATGCCGCCGATGGCCGACGCCTTTGGCGAAAACGCTCGCATCGCAAGCAACACGCCGATCGAGATTTCGATGGCGCCAATCAGACCGGACAGGGTTTGCAAACCCAGCGATTGATACGCCCACGACCAAATGGGGCTGTTGGCGACGAGGCCTTCGATGTTTTTGGCTTCGTAGGCTGTGAACTTCAACAAGCCGATCCAAAGGAAAACCGCAGCGAGTCCATAACGAAGCACGAACTCGCCTACGCGCATCAGCTTCGCGCCCATTTCGTTTCCATGAGCGGTTGGGTGTGAGCCAAGGTTGCGATCCTGCATGGTGTTCATAGTCAGTCTCCTTTTTTTTTAATCAAAATGCGATTGCTGCAGCCAGTTCTTTAGCTCCTTCAACTACGCGACGAACCGGTACATGTGACTCCGCCGAGCACAAGGGTGACGCGCCGATCACAGATCGCCGCACATGGCCGCTCCAGGCCATACGAGGCGCCGAGCGCAGCAACGGCGAAGTTATAACGCCGACAACACGCCCATACCGATCATATAGCCCGCCCGAACAGTGCGATCTGCAGGATGCCCAATGGAACCGATTCTGTGGCACTCGCCGTCAACAGAACCGATCCCCATTCAGTCGTTTAATCGGCTGATCGGTTGCCGGGTCGTTACCATCGCCGCCCAGTAGCCTTCGCCGCTCAGTTTCTCGTTGGGAATCGAGCCCTCAACGACGACGACGTAGTTGCCGAGCTCGCGGCGCGTCGCTTGAAGAAACAGCACCAGAAGATCGTCGCCGACTTCGTGCGCCAGTACTGGATGTGCAGATGCAGGTTTAGGAAGTCCCGGAATTGCACCGAGCACGACGTCTTCGATGCTTGGCTGAGTCGCCGCGGTAATCGCTATCGTGTCGCCGTCGCAGCCGAGGCCTGTGTGAGCCAAAGCACATGCACTTCAGAGATAGCCGGAGTTCGCGGGATGTTGATTGCGAATCGTCTGGCACGGTGCCCTTCGTGTAAGAGGCAGCGCGCGTTCAGAACACACTGCCTTTGCTCACTTCAAAAGTCACGCTACAGGTGATACGAGCACTCTCGGCCTGCGCGACCGTACATACTGCACCCGCCGATATCGCCACACGTAAGGGGCGGTCGGTGAGGGGCCAGCCCCGCGTCAAGGCAGGGCTGGCGTCCACGATTTAGTTGGTACCAAGGCTGCGCATGAACTGCACTATGTCGTTGCGTTGCGCGGTATCCGACAAATAGAACGGATGCGGAGCGCTCGAGCCGCGGCTCGGATTGAACAACGAATCAAGCGAGGGGACCGAGTTGTCATGCAGGAACACCGGTTTGCGCGCGAGGTCGAGCAGCAGCGGCAATCCGGTTCCTCGCTCCAGTCCCCTTAGGCTTGCATTCACGACAGCCATTTTGTCGTCAAAGATGTTGCCGGGCGTGTCGAGAATCGGATTCAGTGGCGGCGTGCGCATCGGCAGCAACACGACCGGGTTGTCGCCCGGGAAGATGGTTTTCATCGGCACGATGAATGTCGGGACGAAAGTCGCCTGGCTCACGTTATGGCAGTTGGTGCAGCCGACCGTCTGAAAGAGAATGCGACCGCTCGCGACCGAAGCCGCATCGCCTGTGGCGCCGGCTGGCGCTGCGAGCCCGAACAGGTACGCGTTCAGGTCGTTTAGTTTGGCGTTGTCGACCCGTACGCCGAGCGGAAACTCTTCGGTGCCCGCCAGGGCAGGATTTCCCGGCGGAGCCGCTTGGACAAAGGGGAACGGCCCGGTCACACCGGTCGCCGCCAGCACGATCGCATAATCGTCCGCGATCTCGGTGCCTGCGGCCACGCCGCCCAGCAACCGGAGGAACGCGCGGCCTCCGGGCGTCAGCAAGGTGGTCGGGTCGAGCAGCGCGGTGTAGACGA
>JACCYC010000254.1 GCA_013696665.1 Burkholderiaceae bacterium
GGTTGACACGAATCGAAGTGCGTGACACGCGCTACATGGGTCGCTTCATGGCCCGCGACTACGTGACCATTCGCGAAGAGCAGCGCGACGGGGTAACCGAGGCAGTCGAAACCTCTGTGGGTCGCACGTTGCTCAAATCAGCGCCGGCGAAGGTCACGCGTAAAGACGGCCAGTACCGCATCGTCGGTGCCGCATGGGGCGCGCCAGTTGCGCGCGTCGAGGTGCAGGTCGACGGCGGGCCCTGGAGAGCAGCGACGATTGATAAAAGCGAGCAGGGCAAGTTTTCGTGGACGTTCTGGTCGGCCGATTGGCCCAATGCAGCGGCTGGAGAACACACGGTGACCTCGCGTGCCGTTGATACGCAGGGCAATGTTCAACCGGCTATGGATGCGCCGAGCATCGCTGGGAAGAAAACGTATTGGGAAAGCAACGGGCAGGTCGCGCGACGCGTGCGCATTGCGTAGTTGTTTGTGAGGTTGATCACGAGGACCCTGCCAATCGATTGACCTCCGAACGCAATCAATTTTCAATCGCCAAGCTCAGCGCAGACGGTGACCCCGGCCCTGTGCCGGCACGCGAGCCAACGGTCGGGGAGCCGCGCGCCGGCAGCTTGATGCTAATGCCTTACACGGGCTATGCAAACGACGGCGAACTCACCCTGCACGGTCGAGTGCTGCGCGCGCGCAAGTCGACGCTGGCTGAAGGGCGAACCAGCGCCTGGCGCAATTTCATCGCGCTCGCGAGGCTGATGAACTCTGCCGAGGTACCGGGCGCTACCGTGTGCGCGCACCTTCGGTCACGCGATCACCAAGCGGTTACCGATCGTGAAGGGTATTTCGCGTTCACGATCCCGCTTGATCGGAAGCTCGAAAGAGACGTAGAGATTGACTTACGGCTCTTGGCACCTGCTGCAGGTGATGGCGTGCCAATCGTGGCTCGCGCGATGATCTGCGTACCGCCGGTGAGCGCGCGCTTTGGCGTCATCAGCGACATCGACGACACCATCGTCTGGACGCACGTCGGCAACCGTCGCCGCATGCTGTGGACACTGGCTCGGTCGAACGCGGGCACGCGCAAGCCGCTCGCCGGAGTGGCCGCGCTATACCGCGCGCTGTATGAAGGCGTCGAGGGGGACGAAGGCAATCCGATCTTCTACGTGTCGAGCAGCCCGTGGAATTTGTACCCGCCGCTGGTGGACTTTCTCCGTATCAATGGCATTCCACGAGGCCCCATATTCCTGAGGGACTGGGGCCGGCACATGCTCCACGACTGGCGCGACCACGCCACGCACAAGCTCGCGAGCATCCGCGGAATCATGACTACGTTTGCACATCTACCGTTTGTGCTGGTGGGCGACAGCGCCGAGCAGGATCCCGAAATCTATCGACAGGTCGTGCGCGAATTCCCGCGCCGTGTAGCAGCGATTTACATCCACAGCGTGTCGGCCAGCGTGGCACGTTGCGCGGAGATCACAAACATCGCGGAGGAAGTACGCGCGTTAGATAGCAGCCTGCTGCTTGTGCCGGACAGTGAAAAAGCAGCGATCAATGAAGCGCGCGCGGGCCGCATTGGTAACGATCGGATTGAACACGTACTGCTCGACGAGCGAGTCGAAAAGCAACTGCCTGCATCCTAGGGGCACACCATGCGCTACATCAACAACACCTTCCCATCCGGGTACCCTATTAGCTCATGCCCGCCTAGTCTTCGATCAGAAACGCTTAACGTGAAGGAAACAATCAATGAGTTATATCGATGGATTTGTAATTCCCGTTCCCAATGACAAACGGGACGCGTATAGCGCGTCGGCAAAAAAGGCCGCGCAGGTGTTCAAGCGGGTCGGCGCAACACGCATCGTTGAGTGCTGGGGCAGCGATATTCCAGATGGCAAGGTCACTGACTTCAAGAAGGCCGTGAACGCTGTGAGCGGCGAGAACGTCGTTTTTGCATGATCGAGTGGCCGTCAAAGGAAGCACGCGACAAAGGCAACAAGGAGATGATGGAAGACCCCGAGATGAAGAACATGGACATGCCCTTCGACGGTAAGCGGATGTTCTGGGGCGGCTTTGAAGTACTTCTCGACACGCGGTGAATTGGAGAACAGAGAAGCTCAACACACCACGTCGAATTTCAGTTGCTTACTCATCGCGCTGTTTAGCAGCGCGCTTCAAGTGCTTCGGTTCGACGTTGCACCCTGATTGGTTCGACCCGATCCACACACTGCCTTCCTGAACGGTGCACGACAGCCGCATCGATCGTTCGGCCAACGCCGCGAGCTGCGACGTCTCTTCCGGCGACACCGTAACCACTTGCAGGTTGCTGTTGCGTGCGAGCGCGATGCGGTTCTGCTGCCACCACATGTCGAGCTTTCTGCCGCCGTAAGCAAGCACGACAACGCGACGAGCGCGGCCGCACGCCTTTCGAATGGAGCGCTCATCGGGCAGGCCCACTTCGATCCATAGATCGATGAGTCCGGTGGCATCCTTCTGCCACAGATCGGGCTCATCTTCCCCCGATATGCCCCGCCCAAATGAGAGTTCGGAGTGGGCGTGCAGTGCGAACGCCAGCAAACGCACCATCAGTCGTTCTTGCGTCTCGGAGGGATGCCGCGCCAGCGCCAGAACGTGATCGGCGTAGTAGCTGCGACCGATGTCGGCGACCGCAAGCTC
>JACCYC010000083.1 GCA_013696665.1 Burkholderiaceae bacterium
CCGGCATGCACCTTGTCCATCTGGCGAGCGATCCACTTCTGGCTCTGCAGTTCGGCAGGACGCTGCGTCTGCTCGAGCCGTATCAGGATCAATGCGTCGAGGACGCCATCGGCCAGCGCTTCCCATGTACGAACCTCGGCGCGTTCGCGCCCGTTCGAAGGAATCAGCTTCGCCACGGGCGTCAGCGTGTCCAGATACTCGACGATCACGCGTGAATCAAAGAGCGCTCCGCCGTCTTCCATGATCAGACAGGGGACTTTTCCAAGCGGATTGGAGTTATAGATGGTCGTACCCGGTGCCCAGACGTCCTCGAGCTCAAGCTGGTACTCGAGTCGCTTTTCCGCCATGACGATGCGCACCTTGCGTACGTAGGGGCTGGCTAACGAACCGATCAAACGAATATTTTTGGACACGTGCGCACTGTAATTGAACGGAATTTCAGTATATCGACGGCGCGCCATCGGGCAATAGCAATGCACGGGATTAAGGAGCAACGATGCGCCTTTGATACACTGCATCGCTCCGAAGTCTTCAAGACATTTGGCGTTCTCTGCAGAGCGCTTAACCCACGGCAAACGATTCCGCACGCACAGTGCCCGTTGAGCTCGTTTCGCTGACTGCCACTTCGCCGCTGGACGGCCGCTATGGTCGTCAAACCGTCGAGCTGCGCGAAATTTTTTCCGAGTTTGCTTTCATGCGCGAGCGGTTGCGCGTCGAAATTGCATGGTTGACTGCGCTTTCGTCGGCCGGGTTTGCCGAGCTGCCGCCGCTAGATGCTGACGTCGCCCCGGCGCTACAAAAGCTGGTTGCCGATTTCAGTATCGACGACTGCCTGGAGATCAAGGCAATCGAGGCCGAGACGAATCATGACGTCAAGGCGGTCGAGTACTTCATCAAGCGCCGCTGCGGTGCCTCGCTTGGCGCGGCCGCGGAGTTCATTCATTTCGGCTGCACCTCGGAGGACATCAATAACGTGGCGCACGCGCTGATGCTGGAGCGCGGTCGTGAGGTTTTGATCCGGCGCCTGCGCGCCATTCACGGCGAGCTGCGCGACAACGCACACCGGCATGCCGGGGTCGCAATGTTGTCGCGAACGCATGGACAGCCCGCAACGCCGACGACGGTGGGCAAAGAGTTCGCAAATGTCTCGATGCGGCTCGCGACTGCCATCGAAAGCATCGAGCGGGTGACGCTGCTAGCGAAAATGAACGGTGCGGTGGGCAACTACAACGCCCATTTGGCTGCTTATCCGCAGATCGATTGGGAGTCAGTGGCGCGCGGGGTCGTTGAAGGCCTGGGACTGTCTTTCAATACGCATACGATCCAGGTCGAGCCGCACGATTCGATGGCGCAGCTGTTTGATGCCGTCGCGCGCGCAAATACAATATTGCTCGACCTTAACCGCGACCTTTGGGGTTACATCTCGCTCGGGTACTTCAAACAGAAGCTCAAGCCTGGCGAGATCGGGTCCTCGACGATGCCGCACAAGGTCAACCCCATTGACTTCGAGAATTCGGAAGGCAATCTGGGGCTCGCCAACGCAGTGTTGCGGCACTTTTCGGAAAAACTTCCGATTTCGCGCTGGCAGCGGGATCTGACCGACTCGACGGTGCTGCGCAATCTCGGCGTGGGGTTTGGCTACTCGTTGGTCGCTTATGAATCGTGTATGCGGGGGCTGCGCAAACTCGAGATCGATGAGCCAACGATCGCCGCCGACCTGGACACCGCATGGGAAGTACTGGCCGAGCCGGTGCAGACGGTGATGCGGCGCTACGGCGTTGCCAATCCTTACGAGCAACTCAAAACGCTGACGCGCGGGAAGGGCATCACGCGCGAAACACTGCATCAGTTTGTCCGCAGTCTTTCGATTCCTGCGCAAGCGCGAGATGAATTGCTCGCGCTGACGCCTGCGACATACATCGGCAAGGCGGCCGAGCTTGCGCGGCGCGCCTGAGCGGCCTGTCGGTTATTCTTTTTGAATCCATGGAACGTTGGTTTAGGAGAGGTGGATGCATCGCAAGTCAAACGTAAATTCGCCGCGCGCGCTTGGAATGGTCGTCGCCTGTGGTCTGTTCGGTGCCGCGGTCGCTCTGCCGGTTGCGGCCCAGTTCTCGAAGCCCGATTCAGCGGTCAGGTATCGGCAGTCGGTGTTCAACGTAATGAACAACCACATGGGAAGAATCAACACACAGTTGAAATCATCGACGCCGAACGTGCAGGTGATTCAGACCAGTGCCGCCGTGGTCGACACAATGTCCAAGTTACCGTGGGACGCGTTTGCGCCGAACACCGAGTTCGTGGCCAATACCAACGCGCTGCCCGCACTGTTTAAAAACGAGGCCAAGATCAAGGAGTTGGCAGACAAGATGCAGGAGGAGGCGGTCAAGTTGAACGCGATCGCCAAGGCGGGGGATGTCAAAGCCGTGCGAACGCAGTTCGGTGCTTTGGCCAAAACCTGCGATAACTGCCACGACGACTTTCGGGCGAAGTAGTGCTACCCAGCGGAAGCTAGCTACAGACAGGCGGCACCGCCACGCCGCCTCGCGCTGATTTCCATTGGGTCGATGAAAACGGTCATGTCGATCATTGCCATCTCCAATCTGACCAAGACGTATGCCTCGGGGCTGCGGGCGCTGAAGGCGATCGACCTGCAGATCAACAAAGGCGAGATCTTTGCGCTGCTGGGACCCAACGGAGCCGGCAAGACCACGTTGATCAGCATTGTCTGCGGCATTGTGACCGCCACCACCGGGACGGTGACGGTCGGCGGCGCGGACATTGTTCGCGACTTCCGTGAATCGCGGACGAAAATAGGTTTAGTGCCGCAGG
>JACCYC010000091.1 GCA_013696665.1 Burkholderiaceae bacterium
CAGGGGCTTTTACAGCAACTGTCTTCAGAATGCCGCGAATGCTGTTTACAACCAGCGTTGCAAGTGCTTCGCCTTCGACTTCCTCGGCGACGATCAGCAGCGGACGGCCCGCCTTCGCGACTTGCTCGAGAATCGGCAGCAGCTCGCGAATGTTGCTGATCTTCTTGTCGTGCAACAGCACGTAGGGGTTCTCGAGAACAGCGTTTTGCTTGTCGGGCTGATTAATGAAGTAAGGCGACAGATAGCCGCGGTCGAACTGCATGCCTTCGACGACTTCCAGCTCGTTGTTCAACGACTTGCCGTCCTCGACGGTGATGACGCCTTCCTTGCCGACCTTGTCCATCGCATCGGCGATGATCTTGCCGATTTCTTCATCGGCGTTCGCGGAAATCGCGCCAACCTGCGCAATTTCCTTGCTCGTGGTGGTGGGCTTCGAGAGTTTCTTCAGCTCTTCGATCGCTGCAACCACGGCCTTGTCGATGCCGCGCTTCAGATCCATCGGGTTCATTCCGGCGGCAACGTACTTCATGCCCTCGGCGATGATCGATTGAGCCAATACCGTGGCGGTGGTGGTGCCGTCACCGGCGTTGTCAGACGTTTTCGACGCAACTTCCTTGACCATCTGCGCGCCCATGTTTTCGAACTTGTCTTTCAGTTCGATTTCTTTCGCAACGGATACACCGTCCTTGGTGACGGTCGGCGCGCCGAAGCTGCGCTCGAGAACAACGTTGCGGCCTTTCGGGCCGAGCGTTACCTTGACTGCGTTGGCGAGGATGTTGACACCTCGCACCATGCGATGACGCGCGTCATCACCGAAAAATACTTGTTTAGAAGCCATATACGAATCTCCAAAATAATCTTGTGTTGCCGGACGCGAAGCGGCCGGCGTTCTAATTCGCCTTAAGCTACGACGCCCATAAGGTCTTCTTCGCGCATGACGAGCAACTCTTCGCCTTCGACTTTGACGGTCTGGCCGGAGTATTTGCCGAAAAGCACGCGGTCGCCGACTTTGACGTCGAGTGTGATGACCTTACCGTTGTCGTCCCGCTTACCAGGGCCGACGGCGACGATCTCACCTTGATCCGGCTTTTCTGCCGCGTTATCGGGGATAACAATTCCCGAGGCCGTCTTACGCTCGTTGTCCAAGCGTTTAACGATAACTCGATCGTGCAAAGGACGAATCTTCATGAAGTCTCCAGTTGATAGCTTCTCTCGAGAAGTCGAGGAATAAGAGTTGGATGCCACAAAGGCGCTGATTAGTAGCACTCTCCGTGTACGAGTGCTAATTATATGGGACTAACGCACGCTTACACAAGCCGCTGCCGCAGATTGCAGAATCGCCCGTTGGTTAGCTATAGCCGCTCGCTCGTCGCGCAGAAGTGACCACTAACAGTTGGCATGAAACAGTCAACTCGGCACTCAATTCGTGAGAAATCAAGCGATCGAGTCTCGTGCAAACGCGGTACTTAGTTGGGGCGCAGGGCGCCGAATTTAGTTCGATGACCGTAATGGGGAAATACAGTGGCGATCGACATTCCGCTAAGGCTTCCGCAACATTGGCTTGGGGCAACCGCCCCGAAGGGCAAAGGGCCAAAGTCGCTTCGTGCCTTTGTTAACACCGTGATGAGCTATACGAAGATGGACGTGCCGACGGTCGAGCTTTTCGAGACCGCGGTGACGTTCGACAAGAAACACAGCGATCCGCTGTCTGCCCATCAGTGTCTGTCGAGAACCTTTGGCAAGAAGGCCGGTGTCAGCTTCGTGTTTCGCGCTGATACGAGCAGCGAGGGCAGATATTGGGTGTACTCAGGCGATCCGTGGCTCGAACCGCCAGTGGAAGCCGTCAGTGCGTTGGCTCCAAAGCGGCTGGTCGTGCAATTGTGTGAAGGCTTGCCGTACCGGTTCACGCTCGAGGCCTGCGTGGGACACGAAAAACTCGTTGCCGGCGAAAAGGAAGTCGAACCCTTTCGGACCCCGCAGGAAGTAGAGGCTTGGATCAAGGTGGCAGGACCGAAGTTGGGGTTCAAACCGGATTTTTTTAATGTCGCCATTAAGGAACTTCAATTCCCCTATGGCGAGCGCAAGATCAAGTTGCCGTATGCCTCGATCGAGGGCGTGCTTCAGGTGACCGATGCGGATCTGTTGAAGCGGCCGCTGTTGCGCGGCATTGGCTCGTATCGCAGAGTCGGCCTCGGGCTATTGCAGCTATCAAACTAGCTTCTTCAGACTCAACCAACCAACGGCGCTTCGGCGCCGTTTTTGTCGCGCTGTAACGTTGCGTCGACGCTAAGCTGTCGGCGAAGCCCGCGCGGTGCCGCATCGACCCATGAGAATTGCCATGCCCGCAAGAATTTTTCATAGCCTGCTCGCGTTGCTATTGGCGATGACGTGCATTGGCGTACTCAGAGCTCAACCACAGAGCCTTGCAGTTCTGCCCGAGGCTGCGGCCCTCAGTTTAAAGGCCGCCAACGTTCCGCAGTCTGCGATTGGCATTTCGGTGATACCGCTGTCAGCAGCGGGGTTGTCGCTCGCAATCAACGACAGTCAGCTGATGAATCCGGCGTCGACGATGAAGTTGGTGACGACGCTCGCCGGCCTCGAGCTTCTTGGTCCGCAGTATCAGTGGCGGACCGACGTGCTGAGCTCCGCTCCGCTGCGCAATGGTGTGCTCGAAGGTGATCTTTGGCTGCGCGGCAGCGGAGACCCGCAACTGGTCATCGAAGACTTGTGGCTGCTGGTACAGCGACTGCGTGGCATCGGTCTGCGCGAGATTCGCGGCAACCTGATGCTTGATCGCACTTCCTTTGACCCCGCGCCTCATGACCCGGGTTCGTTCGACGGCGAAGCGCTGCGCCCGTACAACGCCGGTCCTGACGCACTGCTGCTTAACTACAAGGCCGTAAGCTTTTACTTCGTCCCTGACCACGACGCCAGACAGGCGCGGTTGTACGCGATCCCCGCTCTTGCCGGAATGGTGGTTCCCAGCACAGTGCGCGGGTCCGACGGTGCGTGTAGCGATTGGCGCGCCCGACTGGGTGGCGACTTCACCGACCTCCGCCGGCCTGTATTTAGAGGCAGTTTCCCACTGTCATGTGGCGGCAAGGTGTGGCATGTGAGCGCGTTAGGCGCGACTCAATATGCAGAGGGCATTTTTCGCGGTCTGTGGGAATCGAGCGGAGGCGTTTGGCGCGGCAGTGTGCAAGAGGGCGTTGTGCCCTCGGAAGCGAGACGACTCGCGCAACACGAGTCGAAACCGCTGGCTGAAGTGATTCGCGACATTAATAAGTACAGCAATAATGTGATGGCGCGCCAGCTGTTTCTGACCCTTGGCGCGGAAGCGAGCCGCCGCGCGGCAAACGCCGAGCGCGCGCAGCGTGCTGTCGCTGACTGGCTGGTGACAAGAGGATTGGATCGGCGCGAATTCGTGCTTGAAAACGGCGCCGGATTGTCGCGGGTCGAGCGTCTAACTGCAGGCGGGCTTGCGCGCCTGTTGCAAGGCGCTTTTGCAACCCCGCTGATGCCTGAGTTCGTCTCCTCGTTACCGATTGTCGGTATCGACGGCACCATGCGGCGCCGGACTGGCGCAGCCGGCTCCGCGCACATCAAGACAGGTTTACTCGCCGATTCGCGCGCTATTGCGGGCTATGTACTCGCAGCAAGCGGACGCCGCTACGTCATTGTGGCGCTGATCAATCATCCGAACGCTGGCGCGGCGCAGCCGGCGCTCGACGCGCTACTGAACTGGGTTTACGTGCAGGGTTAGCGCCGCGGAATCAGCTGTACTTGATCGAGCAGCCATAGGCGTTGTTGACGGCTTTCGATACTGGCTTGCCGGACTTCACTTCCGACAGCGCGCTGGTGACGTAGTTGGACGCGGTTTTGACGTCTGCCGGATTGGCGCTCCGCTTGTCATCGATGGCGCCGGCATAAACAAGCGTTCCATTCGGGTCGATCACGTACATGTGCGGCGTTACTTTCGCCCCAAAGGCGCGACCGATCTGGCCATTGGTATCCATCAGGACCGCAGCGGGTGCAGCGTTGTGCTGCTTGAACCAGCCGGCCAGCTTCTCCGGCGACATGTAATCGGAATGACTTTCCGAAGTGGAATTGATCGCAACCCACGCAACATTTTCTGCACCGTAACGCTTCTGCAGCGACTGCATGTTGCCGCTGTCGTAATGCTTTTGCACGAACGGGCATCCAGGATTGTTCCACTCGAGCACGACGTATTTGCCTTTGAAATCCGAGAGCGAGACCTGTTTGCCGCTGACGTCGGCTGCGCGAAAGTTGGGTGCCGGCTGACCTGGCGCAGGGGCGGCCGAAACAACCGAAGACACCAGCAAACCCGCAGCCAACAACGACAGCCTTTTCATCTGGAAGCTTCCTTTAACCGCAATTTATCAAGTGCTGCAAGCACTGTGCCCTGAGTCAACAACTCCGGCAACACCTCCGCTACGCCCTTTCGGTCGTAAAGCACATACAGAGGCACACCGTTGCGCCCGAACTGGGCCAGCGCATGCGTAATGCGCTCGTCGCGATTAGTCCAGTCCGCACGCATCAACACCACATTGTCGCTTGCAAACCTTGCTTTCACGTCCGCGGCTCGAAGCGCAACCCTCTTGTTCACTTGACACGTTACGCACCACGCGGCGGTAAAGTCGACGAACACCGGTTTGCCTTCGGTATGCAGCTGAGCAAGCTTTTCGGCCGAATACTCGATCCAGCCCGCATCAGCGGTGTTACGAGTGCCGGGGGCAAGCGCTTCACTGGTAGCAATGGGCGCGAACGTTAGCGCGGCAAACATGCCGCCGACTGCAGCGACCCAGCGGAACATGCGCGCGCCGCGCTGCGAAAGTCCTAGCGCCCACAGCGTGAACCCTACGGCGACCAGCACACCCAGCGCAAGCGCGATGCCACCCGCATCGACTTGCTGTGCAAGGACCCAAAGCAGCCAAACGCATGTAGCGAACATGGGAAATGCCATGAACTGCTTGAAAAGCTCCATCCACCGTCCCGGCCGCGGTAATTTCGCGAGCCAGCTCGGAAACAGCGTCAGCAGAACGTAAGGCAATGCCATGCCGACGCCCAACGCCGCAAATACCGTCAGAGCGATCACCGCCGGCTGGGTGATCGCGTAACCCAACGCCGCTCCCATGAACGGCGCGGTGCAGGGCGAAGCGACAATGACTGCAAGGACCCCGGTGCCGAAGCTGCCGCGCCAATCCGACTTGTGCGCCAGCGCGTCGGCGGCCTTCAGATTCGCAACACCCGTGGCCATCGTAAATTCATAGACGCCCAGCAGATTCAATCCAATGCCAAAGAAAAGCACCGTCAAAGCGGCGACCACCCACGGAGTCTGAAGCTGAAACCCCCAACCCAGAGCGGTGCCAGCCTGCTGCAAGCCAATCAACAGCGCCGCAAGCAACACGAACGAAAGCACAACGCCGACCGCGAACGCGATGCCATGCGCCGCCATCGGGCCCGTGTGAGTGCGATGCTGCGCGAGCCCAATGAGCTTCAGCGATAACACCGGAAACACGCACGGCATCAAATTCAGGATCAGTCCGCCGAGCAACGCAGTGGCCAATGCGGCGAGCAGCGACATCGACGAGGCGTTTTCTCCGCTTACGGCAGCGCCTGCAGCACCTGCAATAGTGCCCACCGCCAACGGAGCCTGCACGATCTGTGACCAGCCGCTTGCGTTAGCAGGACCGCCGTTGGCAACGACCACGCCGTTAAGCGTTTTAAAGTCGGCGCCGACGGGTTTGGCCGCCGTCAGATAGATCGCAAACTGGGCGCCTTCCTTTCTAAGTTCTTGCGGAGCAGCGGGCTCGATGCGGCTTTCTTCAAGCGGAAAAAATTCGACTTTGTCGACTGTCTTGTCGGCCGGTGGCGAAAACGCCACGCGAATCCGGCTTGCATCGATCGTTGCTTGAGCTGCGAGCGTTGACTGCGGAACCTGCGCCAACGTCGACTTGAACAACGACGCCGAAGCAGAAGGCGCCGCGTCCGATTTCACGGGAAGTGTCAGCTTGACCTGGGCATCACCCGGAATGCAAACATCTTTGCACTCCAGCCATGAAGCCTTGGCACTCAAGGTCACCGGCGTCCCCAATGGCAGATCCGCCGGCACCTGTACGGTGGTCAGCAACAGCGTCTCGCCTTCGTAACCAAAATTCATCAACGGGCCGACCGGCAAGCGCTTCGGATGCGGCCATTCAATCGGACCGGCGTTGAAGCCGGCCGGGAGCTGCCATTTCATTTGGGTCGGCAATCCCGAGTCGCCGGGGACTTGCCAGTAGGTGTGCCACTCGTGCTCATGTTTTAGGCGCAACCCAACCGTGATCGGCTTGCCGGGGACGATCGCGTCGGTGGCGGCGATCAGCTCCGCATCGACATGCTTCTCAGGCGCACCAAAACGCGGCAACGACTGCGCAGCGACCGGGGCCGCAACCACCAATGAAAGGGAGAGGGATAGTGCCGACAGAAACCGCATGAGTAGCCTTCGTTTGACGTTCGTCCCGCAAATCAAGATCAAGTTCCCGCCATTGTTGCTCGATTCGTCAGCCGTTTAGCCGATATCCGCAAATGCCAGCTCGGCAGCGGCGATCGTGGCATCGATTGCGGCACTATCGTGCGCCATCGACACGAATCCCGCTTCGTAGGCCGAGGGCGCAAGATAAATTCCGCGCACGAGCATTGCATGAAAGAAGCGCTTGAATCGCTCGATATCGCACGCGATTACATCGGCGTATCGCCGCGGCACATCCGCGGCGAAGTAGATGCCGAACATCCCCCCAAGGCTATCGCCGGAAAACGCTAAGCCGTGATCACCTTCCTTTCCGGCGCTGCGCGCGCTGCGCCTGGCAGCGGCGGTCAGACCATCGACCAATTTCTTCGTAATGTCAGAAATTGATTCATAAAAGCCTGGGCGCTGGATCTCGGTAAGCGTGGCCAGCCCGCATGCAACAGCGACCGGGTTTCCTGAGAGCGTGCCGGCCTGATAGACGCGGCCGATCGGAGTCAGATGCTGCATCACCGCGCGCTTTCCGCCGAATGCCGCCAGCGGCATGCCGCCGCCGATGACCTTGCCTAGCACCGTGATATCCGGATCAATAGCGTAAAGAGATTGCGCGCCGCCCAAGCCGACACGAAACCCTGACATGACTTCGTCAAAGATCAACAGCGCGCCATGGCGGCTGCACTGCGTGCGCATCACGTCCAAAAATTCGGGTGTTGCACGCACGAGATTCATGTTGCCGGCGATTGGCTCGACGATCACGCATGCGATGTCGTCCCCGTAGGCCGCGAACGTTTGCTCGAGCTGCTCCGCATCGTTGTAATCAAGCACAAGCGTGTGCTGCGTCACGTCGGCGGGAACGCCGGCACTGCTCGGGTTGCCGAACGTCAAAAGCCCGGAGCCCGCTTTCACCAGCAGGCTGTCTGCGTGACCGTGATAACAGCCTTCAAACTTGATGATCTTCCGGCGCTCGCCATTTCCTGCGGCGCCTCGGGCGAGCCGTACGGCACTCATTGCTGCTTCGGTGCCGGATGACACAAGCCGCACCTGCTCCATCGACGGCACAAGCTTGATCAGCAACTCGGCCATTTCGACTTCGGCTTCGGTCGGCGCGCCGAATGAAATGCCACGCACTGCGGCGTCGCGGATGGCCTGCGTCACTGCGGGATGCGAGTGGCCGAGAATCATCGGACCCCATGAGCCGATGTAATCGATATAGCGCGTCCCCTCGCAATCCCAGAAATAGGCGCCTTCGGCGCGCTCGATGAAGCGGGGCGTACCACCGACGGAACGGAATGCCCGCACCGGAGAATTGACACCACCCGGAATCGACCGCTGCGCTCGTTCAAAGAGCTGTTCGTTATTCTTCATAGTTTCTTCTTCCCTGTTCGAATCGCTGCACGAGTTCGCTTGCGGCCTGTGCGGGATCGCGTGCTGCAAACACCGCGTCGAGCACGGCCGCAGCGTGAGCCCCCGCGGCTGCGACGTCGGCGACATTTGATGCATTGATGCCTCCAATGGCAACCGTTCGGCACTGCGGCCAAGTGGTGCGCGCTTGGGTAATGAGCGCAAGCGGCGCGCGCACCGCGTCGGGCTTGGTTGCCGACGGGTAGATAGAGCCGAAGGCAATGGCGTCTGCACCGGCTGCGATGGCTGCCTGCGCGGAACCCACCTCGTTGTAGCAGGACACGCCGACCAAGCGGTGCCCCAGGCGTTGCCGTGCTGCGTACACCTCGCCGTCGGCTCGCCCCAGATGAACACCATCCGCCTCGCAGTGTGCTGCCACCTCGACACTATCGTTAATGATTAGAAGTGCATCGGCGCGTTGAGTTAACCGCCGCAACCGCTCGCTGCGACTGAATTGGACCGCAATAGCAGCCTTCTTTTCACGATACTGGACCACACGCACACCGGCCTGCAATGCTTGTTCAACGATTGCGTACACCCGGCCGAAGTCAGCGTCATCGGTATCAGGGGTCAGCAGATAAACGCCAGCCAGGCGGATTGGGTCAATCGCGTTCAAAGCCCTGGAAGTTGACATGGGACGGTCTTGCGATCGATTGGTGACGGTGCGACTCCAACTTGGTGAGTCACGCAAACTGGCTAGCGCTTGACATCACGCATCTAGCGGAAACATGTGACGCCACGTTATGATGTTTCGCTAACCTGTTGATTTTAGCCGTCGAGCGGATTTGGCGCCGGCTTTAAGTTTGTCTGGCGCAATGGCGGGACCGACGGCGCAATGAAAACCTGGATGTGCCTTATCTGTGGCTGGATTTATGACGAGGCCGCGGGTGTCCCGGACGAAGGCGTTGCTGCCGGAACTCGATGGGAAGACATTCCGCCGAACTGGACGTGCCCGGAGTGCGGAGCGCGCAAGGAGGATTTCGAAATGGTCGAAATCTGACCTCGGAACCACGGTATTCGATGATGCGGCTCGATGTGCTTCGCGTACAACGCAGGCTCGGCAATTAGCGTGAATGGGTTGCAATAGATGGCGGCTGTCAACTTTGCGGAAATCCGCGGCAAGAAGGTCATGGTGATCGATGATTCGAACACCATCCGCCGCAGTGCGGAGATTTTTTTATCGCAGGCGGGGTGTCAGGTCATTCTTGCGCAAGATGGCTTTGAAGCGTTATCCAAGATCAACGATCATCAGCCGAACATCATTTTCTGCGACATCCTGATGCCGCGTCTGGACGGCTATCAGACTTGCGCGCTGATTAAGCGCAGCCCTCGCTTTCACAAGACTCCCGTCGTCATGCTGTCGTCCAAGGATGGCTTGTTTGACCGTGCGCGCGGACGCATGGTGGGATCAAGCGAGTATCTGACCAAGCCTTTTACAAAAGATAGCCTGCTGACAGCGGTACGACAGCATTCGATGAACTAAGCAGGGCCGGCCAAAGAGATCATGCCAATCAAGAAAGTGTTAATCGTCGACGACTCGCCGACGGAGCGTCATTTCCTGACCGAACTGCTGACCAAGCAGGGCTTTTCTGTTTCCACTGCGGAAAACGCGGAGGAGGCAATGGTCAAGGTCAAGACAAGTTCGCCCGACCTGATCCTGATGGACGTCGTAATGCCGGGTCAGAATGGTTTTCAGCTGACGCGCGCTTTATCCAAAGATCCGGTCACGCAAAATATTCCAATCATTATGTGCACCAGCAAGAATCAGCAAACCGATCGCATCTGGGGGCTGAGGCAGGGTGCGCGTGACTATGTCGTCAAGCCGGTCAAGGCCGACGAACTGCTCGAAAAAATAGCTGCATTCAATTAAGCATAAGCAGAAGCAACCTTAAAGCGCGGAACAACTTACAAAATGGCAACGGCCGGCGAAGCCACCAATCGACAGCTCGTCAAACTGCGAGAGTTCTCAACGCAGCTCGCGCAGCGCCTGAAGGAGGCGCCTAACAAGCCCACCGAGCCGACCCGCCTTGCCATTCGTATTGGCTCCGAAAACTTTCTGGTTGAAATGGCGCTGGCCGGCGAGATCGTCAGTCTGCCAAGCATTGCGCCGGTGCCGTGGACGCGCCCCTGGTATCGCGGCCTGGCAAACGTGCGCGGCCGACTGGTCGGCGTGGTTGATTTGCTGCAGCTCGCTGGTGGCGATCCGCTGCCCGCAGATCAAACCCATCAGGTTCTCGTGTTCGGCGAAGTACTCGGCGTGAACGCGGGCATCCTGGTGACACGCGCATTCGGCATCCGCAATCTGAAAAATCTGACATTGCTCGATGGCCCAGCGCCGCCCGCACGAGGCAGCTGGGAGCGGTCGCGTTATCGGGACAACGACGGATTGACGATGATCGAACTCGAATTGCGCGAGCTTGCAACGTCGACGCATTTTGCGGCGATCGCGACTTAGGTGCGGCCGGCGGCATTATTAGAACAAAGAGGGCGATCGCGACATGCGGCGCCACGAAGCCGCCCGCATTGCGGCGGCACATTTGGGTGTTAACGGCGGAGCTGGTGTAGCGGAGGGTAGATGGCACTCGATATGGCATCAACGGTGATTAAGAAGGCGGAGCGATCAAGCCGCAGCCGCGGGGATTCAACTCGCGTGTCCAGCGTATTGGACACGATCTCACCACGGACCACAATGGCACCAGCGCCGAAGACGGTGATGCTTGAGCGGCCGGGCACCGACGGTGGAGCGATGCGCTTCATCGATCGCATGATCGAGTGGCGCCTCCCGGTGATCGGGGCCAAACCGGTCAATACGCAGGTGCGGGTTTTATTGGGACTGCTGGTAATTGCGTTGCTGGCGTTTGTGGTGGTCTTGTTTGTCGACAACCGCATTGCCGCCAATGGAGCGACGCAGATTGAAATCGTTGGCGACACGCTGATGCATACGCAGCGCTTGGCGAAGGCAGCGCCGAACGCCGTGGGCGGTAACTTGGCAGCATTCGACGAGGTGAAGGGCAGTCGCGATGCCATCGCAAGCAATCTCGCTGCGCTCAGCAATGGAGATGACAGCCGCAACCTTTCTGGCGCAAGCGGCGGCATCGGGGTCGAACTGGCCAAACTGATTAATAACTGGCGAGCCAGCGAATCCTCGGCGACGGTGATTTTGGCGAATGAGAAAACGCTGATGGCGTTTGGCGATGTGATCAAGAAGATCAACGAAGCCAGCCCCCGGCTGCAGCAGCTGACCGAAGAAATTATGGCGCTGAAGCTTCAGGTCGGCGCGCCGGCACGCGAAGTCGCCACGGCGGGCCAGCTCGTCACGTTGACGCAGCGACTTGGTAAAAGCGCCAACTCGCTGGTGGCCGGCAACGTGGCCAACGCCGAGGTTGCGCTGACACTTGGCCGCGATATCAATCAATTTCGAGATCTGACGCAGGCGTTGCTTTCCGGCAGTGACGCGTTGCGTGTCAGTGCTTCGGTTGATCCCGAAGTGCGATCCCGGTTGCAGGAACTGCTGAAGGTGTACGGTGAATTTCAGAAGTCGGTCGCAGGTGCACTCGGCAGCCTGCAGGCGATCGTGCAAGCGAAGGAAGCAGAGCTTGGAATTCTGCGCGATTCCGAGAGTCTGCGCGAGCAGGTCGCGCAGTTGGGTACGAAATTCGCGAGCGCGCAGAAGATTCGTATTCTGATTTTTGTGTTTATGGTGCTGTTCGGTACGGGATTGTTACTGGCCGGCCTCGCAATCTTCAAGGTACTGCTGGAAGACACGCGGCAACGCGCCTCCGACGCCAATGTGCAGCGGATGCAGGCCGAGCGACTCGAGCAGGAAGCAAAGAAAACCAACGACGTGAATCAGGCCGCGATTTTGCGGTTGATGAATGAGTTGCAGGAAGTGGCCGACGGAAACCTGACAGTTCAGGCCACGGTGTCGGAAGACATCACGGGCGCTATCGCGGACTCGGTCAATTACACGGTCGAAGAGCTGCGCGGGCTCGTAGGCCGCATCAACAACACGGCGGAGCAGGTCAACACCGCGTCGACCCAAGCGCGCGACATTGCAACGCGGTTGTTGACCGCGTCCGAAGCGCAGTCGAAGGAAATCAAGGACACCGGCGACCAAGTTCTAAAAATGGCGTCGCAGATCAACGACGTGTCGAAAAATGCCGGTGAGTCAGCCAAGGTTGCGCGTGCGTCGCTGGAAGCAGCCGAGCGCGGCCAGCGCGCGGTGCTTAACCAGATCAGCGGCATGAACGAAATTCGCGAGCAGATTCAGGAAACGGCCAAACGCATCAAGCGTCTGGGCGAGTCGTCGCAGGAGATTGGTGAGATCGTCGAACTGATCAGCGACATCACGGAACAGACCAACGTGCTGGCGTTGAACGCAGCCATTCAGGCTGCCTCCGCAGGCGAAGCGGGGCGCGGGTTTTCAGTCGTTGCCGAAGAAGTGCAGCGTCTTGCGGATCGGTCCGCCGAAGCGGCCAAGCAGATTGGTGCGTTGGTGCGCACGATTCAGACGGATACGCAGGACGCGGTAGCAGCCATGGAAAAGAGCACGCAGGGCGTGGTCGAAGGCGCCAAGCTGTCCGACGCTGCAGGTAGTGCGCTGTCCGATATCGGCCGCGTTTCGCGCCAGCTTACCGACCAGGTCGAGAAGATCGCCTCTGCGACCAACGACCAGGCGCAATCGGCCGGCGGTGTCGCTACGTCGATCGAGCGAATCTTGACAGTGACCGAGCAAACGTCGCAGGGCACACGGCAGGCCGCGCAGTCGATTGGGCAACTGGCAACACTGGCTCGCGAACTGAAGGCTTCGGTTGCTCGATTCCGCGTCGGCTAACGGCGCACAAAACACAAACGCACGTCGCGTGATCGCGAGAGTCGAGGAATTTGATGGTTGAAAAGCACGATCCAAACCAACTAGTGGGCGCCGCGCCGGACATTGCGCCGCTCGCGTGGGTCATCGATGAGATTCGTACGTCGCTCGCCGAAGCCGTCAACGGGTTGAAGGGGTTCATTGCCAACAAGCAGGACCTCGAAAGTGTGCGCAATGCGCGCAATCACATTCACCAGGCCAACGGTGCGCTGCAACTGCTGGATTTGCGCGGCGTCGCGCTTGTTACCGAAGCCATTGAAAGCCTGATCAAGCGCTACGAGGCGGAGCCGAAGGAGTGTTCGCCGGCGCCGATTCGCACCATTGAGACCGCACTATCGGCCGTGATGGCGTACCTCGACGGGTTGCTATCGGGGCGGCCGAATCAGCCGATCAAACTGTTTCCGTACTACCGCGACATTTTGCTGTTGAGTCAGGCGAGCCGTGTACACCCGGCCGACCTCGTGTTTCCCGATTTGTCGCGCCGACCCGCCTTTCATCAGATCGAGGCGCGCAACTTCACACCACGTCAATTGCGCGATCGAAGAGCACGCTTCGAATTGGGATTGCTCGGATTTCTTCGCAACTCGGACGATGCCGCGCCGCGTAAGCGGATGCGCGAGGCGTTGTCTGATCTCGAACATATGCCACAGCGAGGGCTGGCACGCAGTTTCTGGTGGATTGCGCGCGGGTTGCTGGAGGCACTCGAAGCGGGCGCCGTGGGTGTCGATGTCGATCTGAAGCGTGTATTGGCTCGCCTTAATTTGCAACTGCGTCGGATGATCGAGGGCGGCGGCGCGGTGGCCGAGCGCCTGATGGTCGACACTTTGTATTACGTGGGCCGCGCTGAGGGATCGCTGCCAAGAGTCGCCGAAGTCAAGCGCCTCTATGGGCTCGACGCGCTGATCCCGCCAGACTTCGAACGTGCCAGCCTGACCGCACTCGATGCCGATGCGTTGCGCGCATTGAAGGAAGCCCTGGTTCAGGCAAAGCATCTTTGGGGGCAGATCGTCGCCGGTTCGGCGGAAACCGAAAAGTTCGAGCATGAAATTGCGCTGGCGCGCGAAACGTCACAAAAGCTGCATGCCCGTCCGCTGGTCGCAGCTTTCGAAGCGATCAGGCGCGCGACGCAAGAGTTTGCAAAGCTCGCGCCAAATGTGCGCGAGGCGCTAGGGCTCGAGGTTGCATCGGCATTGCTGTTTGTTGATCTCGGCGTGGAAGAGCTGCCGCAGATCGAAGCCGAATACGAAGGCCGTGCGTTGCAGGTGATCGACCGGTTAGGAAAAGCTCGGAACGGCCAACCGTTACCGCAAGCAGGCCCGTGGATGTCCGAGCTTGCGCGGCGTGCGCAGGATCGGCTGACAATGGGCACCGTGGTTGCAGAAACGCAATCCACGCTGCGCGATATCGAACAGCGCCTCGACCGCTTCTTCCGCAACCCACTCGAGCGCGCCGACCTGCCCGCCACCACAGCGATGTTCGACCAAGTGTGCGGAGTTCTGTCGCTGCTCGGCTACGACGAGCCAGTGGCGGCGCTGCGCAACGTGCAGACCTCGATCGCGCGATTTGCCGACGCCACAGTGGCACCCGAGCCCGATGAATTCGGTCGCATCGCGCAGAACCTTGGCGCGGTGGGTTTCTTTGTGGAGAGTGTTGGGCAGGATGCCGATCGGCCGCGCGGCATGTTCCGCTACGACCCAGTGACCGGCATCTTCAGCGCCGACCTCGGGCAGTTGCAGTCGGGCGACGTCAACGCCCCGCCCGACGATGATTACAGCGCGCCGCGCACCATCGACATTCGTCTCCCCGACACGCGTCGTGGCGACAACGTCGAGTCGTCGGCACGCAAAACGCTAGCCGCCGCGCATACGCAGGCAATGCGCCTGCGGCAGGTCGCCGGGGATGCGCGCGCAATCGAAGAGCTCGAGCGATTGTTGCCGACCTTGGCGAACGAAGCCGACCTGCTCGATAACGAGCCGCTGAAACAGAATGCTTCACGAGCAAGTCAGTTGCTCGCACAGTTGAAAGAGAATCATCGCAGCGAGGACGCAGCCGAGCTTGTGCAGCTGCTCGCGCCGGTGGGCCCAGCGGAGACGCCGAAACCGACTGCGCCGCTACCTGTTTCCGAGGCCGCAGCTGACAACGAACTGCGGCAGATCTTCGTAGAGGAAGCGCGCGATGTGCTCGACAGCATCGTCGAACAACTCGAGATGTTGCGCACGACGCGGGGTGATCAGGCCACGCTGACCACAGTGCGGCGCGCGTTTCACACGCTCAAGGGCTCGAGCCGCATGGTCGGTTTCAAGACCGTCGGTGAGGGTGCGTGGGGCGTCGAACAGTGCTTCAACCTCTGGCTTGCGCAAGAGCGTGAAGCGAGCGACGACCTGCTCGATCTCGCTGAAGGCGCACAGCGCGTCATTCTGGACTGGGTCAACCAGATCGCGCGCAACGCTGCGGCTGAGCCCGATCCAACTCCATTGGTTCGCGCGGCACAAACAGTGCGCGAAGGCGGCGCGTTCGAGTATCCGCTAGGTTTGCCGGGGAGCCCCCCGGTCCCAAAGTCTGACGGCAGCGCGCCGGCAGCGGTGGTTGACGCGCTGCCTAAGACGATCGGCCACTCGCAGGCTAAACAGCAGTCGTATGAAGTAACGGCGGACGCCGAACTTCCGAATTACGAACTGACTGAAGAATTTGATGACGCGGCGCTTACAGAAAGGCGCGATGCTGTTTCCCACCTCGAACTGCACGCCGAACCGGCGCAGGCGACCGCAGCGGCGGTTGAGGAACCTTCGAGCGAGGAAATCAAGCGCGTAGGTCCGCTCGAGATCAGCCACGGTCTGTATTCAATATTCTTGACCGAGGCCGACGAGTGCATACGCGTGCTGGCCAACGATATCGCTGAGTGGCGCTACGAGCCTACGCGAGGCGTCGCGCCCACGCTCATGCGTCGCGCTCACTCGCTGTCGGGCATCTCGAAGACTGTCGGCCTGGCGCCCGTAGTCGCTATCGCCGAACCGCTCGACGGCTTGATGCGAACGCTGACGGTTCACGGGTCGCGTCATCCAGCTTTGACACCCGCGCAATTCGACACGCTCGAGCGCGTCACCGATCGAGTGCGCGGCATGCTGCACCAGTTTGCCGCCGGAATTTATCCCGACGAGGCGCCGCTCGATGCGGGGGCTTTACACGATCTCGTATCGGTCGTGCGGGCGCAGGGCGCGCTCCACGACGACATGCATCCGTCTTCACCGCTGCACCTGGTGGAAGTCGATCTGCCAAGCGACATAGATGACGAATTGCCCGGCGCGTCCGCAATCGGAAGCGATGACGTTGCGGCGACGGCCGCCTTCGGCTCCGAACCTTTCCACCTTGAAGAACGCACGATCGCGCCGCAATCGACTGCGCATGCAATCGCTGAGTCTTTGGGCGGTGGGCGGGCTCCGGCCAATGACGCTGCATCGACTGACACAAACGAGAGTGACGCTGCCGCGGATGCAGCTGCCGAGGCGGAGCAAGCCGCAGCGTCGCGTTTGCGTGACGAGCTCGATGCCGATCTGCTCGAAGTTTTCCTGACTGAGGGCGCCGAGCTGTTGCCCTCGGTCGCCACAAATCTGCGCGGGTTGGCAAGCAACACCAATGATGGCGAACTCGCGCGCGATCTGATGCGCAAGCTGCACACGGTAAAGGGAAGTGCGCGGATGGCCGGCGCCATGCGGCTGGGCGAGGCGGTGCACGAGATGGAAACGCGGATGGAAGCTGCCATGCAGCTTTCGGATATTCCGCCTGCAGTCATCGACGATCTTCATACGCAGTATGACCATGCAATGGCGCTGTTCGACGAGTTGCAGAATCCTGCCGCACCGAGCGTCCCGGTTCCGGAGATCTCCTCGCAGGCCGAGACGGCGTCGCTTGCCCCCGTGATCGACATTTCCGCGAAGCGCAGCGACGCCAAGGCGGACAGTCGTGCAGACGCCCGCCCGGTGGCCCCTGTGATTCCGCTACAACCCGCAGCGGCCGGCGGTGAAATGAGCGCGACGCTGACCGCAGCGACGCCCGGCGTGCAAGCCGCGGCCGCCTATATCCGGGTGCGCTCGGACGTGCTCGACAAGCTGGTCGATCAGGCCGGCGAAGTTTCGATCGCGCGCTCGAAGCTCGAGAACGAAGTGGGAACGATCAAGGGTTCGCTGGTCGACCTGACAGAAAACATTTCACGTTTGCGCGCGCAGCTACGTGAAGTCGAGATCCAGGCTGATGCGCAGATCCAGGCACGCGGAGACAAGCTTTCACGTGACTCGGCAGATTTCGACCCGCTCGAGTTCGACCGTTACACGCGTTTGCAGGAACTGACACGCATGCTCGCCGAATCGGTCGAAGACGTTGCGATGGTCCAGAGCAACATGCTGAAGGGACTGCAGAGCGCCGACACCGATTTGACTTCGCAGTCGCGCTTGACGCGCGATCTGCAGCAGCAGCTGATGCGGGTGCGGCTGGTGCCGTTTTCCAACGTATCCGAGCGCCTTTATCGCGTTGCGCGCCAGGCTGCAAAGGAGCTCGATAAGCGTGTCAGCCTTGATATCCGTGGTGCAACCACCGAGCTCGATCGAGGCGTGCTCGAGAAAATGGCTGGGCCGTTCGAGCATCTGATTCGCAATGCCATCGTGCACGGGCTGGAGGGTCCTGCTGAACGCCGAGCGGCTGGCAAGGCCGAGACAGGTGAATTGTTTCTCGATGTGCGCCAGGAAGGCAACGAGATCATCGTCGTCATCAACGATGACGGCGCGGGGCTGAACCTGGAGCGAATCCAGGCGCGCGCGCTTGAACGCGAGCTTGTGACGGCCGACCAGGTGCTCAGCGATCGCGAGCTGATGGAACTCATTTTTCAGCCGGGCTTCACGACCGTAACCGAAGTTACCGAACTTGCGGGTCGCGGTGTGGGCATGGACGTTGTGCGGGCCGAGCTTGCTTCGTTTGGGGGTCGCATTTCGATCTCGAGCGAGAGTGGACGGGGCACGCGCTTCACTTTGTATCTGCCGATGACGCTGGCGATCGCGCAGGTTGTACTGGTGGGCATTGCGGGCCGCCGCTACGCAGTACCCGCCGGCATGGTCGAGCAGGTGCGTCGTTATCGGCCGGCGGTGTTGCTCGCTGCCCTCACCGATGGCTTGATCGATATCCCACCGATCGGCCCGGTCGTGCTGCGGCCGCTGACGCAACTGCTGGGTGAGGAAACCACGCCGCACCTGGCCCGGCAGACGCCGGTTGTCCTGTTGAAGTCAGGCGATGATCGACTTGCGATCGCGGTCGATGAAGTTTCGAGCAATCAAGAGGTGGTGGTCAAGAGCGTTGGCGTGCAGGTGTCGCGTATGGCCGGCATTCTCGGAGCCACGATTCTAGGTAATGGCGAAATCATTCTGATCATCAACCCTGTGCAGCTGATCGCGCGTGCGCCCGAGCCGCCGGCGGTGTTCGACGTTGCGCCGGATGCACGCGACGAGGCGAAGGCGGCGCAAAAACGGATCGATCATGTGACCGAGTTGTCGACCTCGATCGTGCCCACCGTAATGGTGGTCGACGATTCGTTGACCGTTCGCCGCGTCACACAGCGGCTGCTCGAGCGTCAGAGCTACACCGTATTGTTGGCCAAGGATGGGGTCGACGCGCTACGACAGCTGCAGGATGTAAAGCCCGACATCATGCTGGTCGACATCGAGATGCCTCGCATGGACGGCTATGACCTGACGCGCAACGTTCGCGGCAACAAAAGTACCGCGGACATTCCAATCATCATGATCACGTCGCGCACTGCAGAAAAGCACCGCAAGATGGCGTTCGAGCTGGGCGTCAACGAATATCTGGGCAAGCCGTACCAGGAAGACGAACTGCTGAAATTCATCAAGCAATACCTGGCCGAGCGCGTGCCGGCGTAGCGCGGGCGTCTGCGCGCCTGGTTTCACAATGCCGAAGCGCTGCAGTGTTTTGGTGCGTGCCTGAGCGTGGTCGATTAGGGGGCTGGGATAATCCCGGCCCACAACGCAGCCGGCGTCGCGTTGGCGCTCCTGGGGCACCTGCCACGGCGCGTGAATCTCCTTCGCAGTGAAATTCGCAAGCTGCGGTAGATAGCGACGAATGAAATCACCGTGCGGGTCGAATTTCTCCGACTGCGTCACCGGGTTGAAGATTCGAAAGTAGGGCTGCGCATCACACCCTGTCGATGCAGCCCACTGCCAACCGCCGTTGTTTGCCGCCAGGTCGTAGTCATTGAGCTGCCGCGCGAAGTAGCGTTCGCCGCGACGCCAGTCGATACCGAGATCCTTGGTCAGAAAGCTGGCGGTCACCATGCGCAGGCGGTTGTGCATGTATCCGCTTTGATTGAGTTGCGCCATCGCGGCATCGATCAGCGGGTAGCCAGTGGTGCCTGTGCACCAGGCATCAAGCATTCGCTCGGCGTTTGGACCGGTCTCCCATTGAATCCGATCGTATTCGGGTCGGTAGGCGTGGTCGACGACATGCGGGTGATGCCACAGGATCATGTGATAAAAGTCGCGCCAGATCAGCTCGGATAACCAGACCGCGGCGCCGCTTGTTTTTTGTCGTTCAAGCGCAAAGCGGGCGAGCGATCGCGTCGAAATCGTTCCGAAGCGCAGGTGCACCGACAGATACGATGGGCCGCGTACCGCAGGGTAATTTCGCGCACGCTCGTAGTCATCGATACGTGATTTGAAGTCGTCGAACATTTGCTGGGCGCCGGCTTCGCCGGCGGGCAGCGGAAGCTCGTCGAGATTAGTGTGATCAAAGCCGAGTTGCTGCAGAGTTGGAATTTGATTCAAATCTGCAGAGTGCTCCCATCGGTCGGCAAACACATTCGTATCCGCCTCGGTCAAATGCGTAGCACTGTTCGGTACGGCGATGTTTCGAAGCCAGCAGTTCTTGTAAGCGGTAAACACGCTGAAAGGTGTTCCCGCATTGGACAGAATTTCGTTTTTCTCAAAAATCACGTGGTCCTTTGACAAGTGCAGTGGCCGGCCTAGCAATCGGTGCCGGACGGTTTCGTCGCGCTGCACGGCATATGGCTCGTAGTCGGTGTTGGCAAAGACTGCGTCGACCCCGAGCTCCGCAGCCAACTGAGGGATTGCGTCGGCTGCATTTGCGTGCAGCACGATCAGCGCGCCACTGCGCTCCCGCAAGGCGAGGTCGAGCTCGATGATGCAGCGATGAAGGAAGTCGACGCGCCGATCCGAGGTGTGCCCTTCGGCAATCAACGGGTCGAGGATCGCGCGATCGAAAACGAACGCGCAGTGCAGTCGGCGACACCGAGACAGAGCCGCCGCGATGGCCGCGTTATCGGTCAGGCGCAGGTCGCGCCGAAGCCATACCAAACCCTTGTCGTATTGCATCGGTGCGCTGGAGCCGTCCGATGCAGTCTACAATCCGGCCTCATGTCGAGCGAACCGAAGGTCCCAGCCTCATTGGACCTGAAGCATCAGTTCCTGATCGCCATGCCCGCCATGGCGGACACAAACTTTGAGCGCTCGGTCGTCTACGTCTGCGACCACAGTGACCGAGGCGCACTCGGCCTGGTGATCAATCGCCCGACCGACCTCACCCTGGGCAAGCTGTTCGATCGTGTCGATCTGAAGCTCGAGATCGCGCCGCGCATGAACGACCCTGTTTATTTTGGTGGTCCCGTGCAAACCGAGCGAGGTTTCGTTCTGCATGGCGTCGGGCCTGCGGACAAGCCGACGCTCTACAGTTCCACGCTCGCCATCTCGGACGAAATTTCATTGACGACGTCCAAGGACGTACTCGAGGCGATCGCGGGGGGTCTCGGGCCCGATAAGGTTCTGGTCACGCTCGGCTACTCGGGCTGGGGTGCCGGGCAGCTGGAAAGCGAGATTGCGCAGAATGCCTGGCTCACCGTCAGCGCGGCGCCGCAGATCATCTTCGATGTACCCGCCGATGAAAAATACAACGCTGCGCTGCGTTTGCTCGGTGTTAACAGCGCGCAGTTGGCGGGACACGCCGGTCACGCGTGACCTGGCCGGTCATGCACCCATCAGCTCCTCCATTTCTCCTTCCGTTGTCTCCCCGCATCGGGTGAGTGATGGCATCGTGCTCGGGTTTGACTTTGGCACCCGCCGCATCGGTGTCGCGATCGGCAACGCGGTTACGCGCGCGGCGCGTCCGCTCCAAACCATCAACGCTTCTGACAGCGACGTGCGCTGGAGCGAGATCGGCGCGATCATCGAGCACTGGGCGCCGTCGCAACTCGTGGTTGGAATTCCCCGGCATCCTGATGGCGCCGCGCATGCATTGACTGCTCGGTGCGAGCGGTTTGCGCGCCAGCTGGAAGGTCGGTTTCGACTACCGGTGGCGCAGGTCGACGAGCGCTACAGCTCGGCAGTGGTCGAGCACACGGACGACGTCGATGCCGCGGCGGCCGCGGTGATCGTGCAGCAATGGTTGGACAGCAGCGATGCTTGAGCTCGACGCCGAGGCGATTTATCGACAGCTCGCGCAACGCGCGCGCGAACACTATGTGACCAAACAGCTGCGTCTGGTGGGGGTGCATACGGGTGGAGTCTGGCTGGCTGAAAGGCTCAAGCGCGAATTGAATGTCGAAGCGCCGGTTGGAATTCTCGATGTTTCGTTTTATCGCGATGACTTCGATCGGTCCGGACTGAAATCCGCGCTCCGGCCGTCGCAAATTTCATTTGAGGTCGCTGGTAGCCATATTCTGCTGGTCGACGACGTGCTGAACACGGGCCGTACCGTGCGTGCCGCTATCAATGAACTCTTCGATTACGGACGTCCGGCCAGAATTGATCTGGCGGTGCTGATCGATCGCGGTGGGCGCGAACTTCCGGTCGCGGCGACCCTGATCGGAGCGACGATCGAGCTGCTGCCAACGATAAGCGCGGTGCTGACCCGCGATGATGACGACCGGTTGCATTTGACAATGGAAACGCGCGGCGATGAGTAGCCACAGCGCCAATCCGCAGCTCAACAGCAAAGGTGAGTTGCATCATTTGCTGTCAATCGATGGACTCCCGCGCGGCGTAATTGAACGCATCCTGTCGACCGCGGACAGTTTCATCAATGTGGCCGAGCGAGAGGTCAAGAATGTGCCACTGTTGCGCGGCAAAAGCGTGTTCAACCTGTTCTTCGAGAACAGCACGCGTACCCGCACCACGTTCGAGATCGCTGCACGGCGCCTGTCGGCCGATGTGTTCAACCTCGACATCGTGCGCTCCAGCGCGGCCAAGGGCGAGTCGCTGCTCGACACCATCAATAACCTGACGGCGATGCAGGCCGACGCGTTTGTGGTTCGGCACGCAACCAGCGGCGCGCCCTATCTGATTGCTCGGCACACGAGTCGGCACGCGCCTCACATCCACGTGATCAATGCCGGCGACGGCCAGCACGCGCACCCCACGCAGGGGCTGCTCGACGCCTACACGATCCGCCACTACAAAAAGGACTTCAGCAACCTGACCGTCGCCATCGTGGGCGACATCCTGCACTCCAGAGTGGCGCGCTCCGACATTCACGCGCTGACAACTTTGGGTGTACCCGAAGTGCGGGCAGTCGGTCCACTCACGTTATTGCCCACCGGGCTGGAGCAGATGGGGGTGCGCGTCTGCACCAAGCTGGATGACGGCGTGCGTGGCGCCGACGTGATCATCATGTTGCGGCTTCAAAGCGAGCGCATGCGCGGCACGCTGTTGCCGTCGGCGGCGGAGTACTTCGCCAACTATGGGTTAACCGCAAAGAGGTTGGCGCTCGCCAAGCCCGATGCGATCGTGATGCACCCGGGCCCGATGAATCGTGGTGTGGAAATTGACTCGCACGTCGCAGACGGCACCGCTAGCGTGATCCTGACGCAGGTGACGTTTGGCATCGCAGTGCGAATGGCTGTGCTGTCGATTGTTTCGTCGTCCGCGAGCATGCAATGAAGATTGCGATCCTCAACGGGCGCGTGATCGACCCGGCGTCCAACTTTGACCAGGCAGCCGGCGTCTTTATCGATGAGGGATGTATCGCAGCGATCGGGCGCGCGCCGGAGCAGTTCCGCGCCGACACCACGCTCGATGCAGC
>JACCYC010000152.1 GCA_013696665.1 Burkholderiaceae bacterium
GTTGAAAGTCGAGATACCTGCGCACTGCGAGAAGGCCTTCAAACCCGCGTTCGGTTATCAGGTCGACCGGCCGCGCACCCAGGCGACGATTGAATTGAGTCATCCACCCGTACGCGAGGTCTCGGTCATAGGGAAACAGAATACGCAGCGACTTGTGAATCCCGAGCAGATGCCCCGCGCGGTCGAGCAGATCCCGGCTATCGGCCAGCGGCTCGCCTTCGCGATAACGAGCAAGCGTGCTGCGGCTCCCGGTCGAAAGGCCGAGTAGCGCCGATTGCTCGGGCGCTGTCAGCTTCCAGTGCTCGAGCAGCTTGGTCACCATCGCGGCGAGCCGGCTGCGCGCGTCGCGGCTGGTGATGTCGATCGCATCCGCCCTCGCGGATGCACGTTGCGGTAATGCGGCCATAGATGTCAAATGCGCTGTATTAATTGGTACAAAGAACGTACCAATATCTAGGGACTAAGTCAAGTGCCAAGTCCTCGGAATCGCCGCCCGTTATTCCGTCCTGATGCCAATGACCCCCGGCGCCCTCTGTAGCCACTCGGGCTGCAGCGTGATGTGATCGATGTTGAAATCGCGGTTCAGCACACGACGCGCCTCTTGCAGAATCGCCGGCCAGCTTTCGACGTCGTTCACGAGCACATGCGCCGACAGCGCCGCCCGGCCGGGGACCATCGACCACACGTGAAGATCGTGCACCGAGACAATTCCGGGCAGCTTTGCGAGCGTCGCACCCACTGAGGTGTAATTGACGCCCGCAGGAACACTATCGAGGAGCACGAATGTAGTCTCCTTCAGTACGCCAAAGGTCGACCGCACAATCAGGGCCGCCACCACCAGCGACAACAGCGGATCGGCGATCACCGGGCCGCCGAGGTAAATAATCAGACCCGCCGTGATTGCCGCCACGGACCCCAGCAAATCGCCCAGCACGTGCACGAAAGCAGCCCGGATATTGACGTTGTCGCGCTGACGCGAGAGTGTCCAGGCGACAGCGACGTTGATCAGCAGCCCCACCGCTGCCACACCCACTACCGCGAGGCCCTGTACCGGCACGGGCGAGTTAAAGCGCTGGAACGCCTCAACCACGATCCAAACAACTACAGCCACCATGAAAAGCGCGTTGACGAACGCCGCAATCACCTCGACGCGCGCCAGCCCAAACGAGTGGCGCTCGGACACCGGACGCCGCGCTATCAAATTAGCAATCAACGCAAACAAAAGCGACGCCGAGTCGGTTGCCATATGGCCGGCGTCGGCCAGCAGTGCCAGCGAGCCGGACCACAGGCCACCCAGTAGCTCGATAAACGCGAATCCGAGCGTCAGCAGTACGGCGATCGTCAACGTCCGGCCACCCGCAGCACGCGCACGATGCGTGTAGCTGCTATCACCGCGGTGATGCTCGCTCAGTGCGTGATGATGATTGTGATGATGCGAAGCACTCACGGCGTGTGCCGTGGCCGGCCAGGATTCACGCAGCTGCGGAGGCGTGGGAAAAGATGACTCGACATCCAGTTTTTGCGCTCACCTCTTCTCCCGCGACACCCGGCGCGAGCTCTGCCGCTAGTAAACCCCTTTCGGTCACATCAAAAACGCCAAGCTCGGTAATCACCCGATTAACTACACCCTTGCCGGTCAGCGGCAATGTGCACTCCGACAAAATCTTGTGCTCGCCACTCTTTGCAGTGTGCTCCATCAGCACCACGACTCGCTCCACACCGCCGACGAGATCCATCGCGCCGCCCATGCCTTTGACCAATTTCCCCGGGATCATCCAGTTCGCGAGATCGCCCTTCTCACTAACCTGCATCGCACCGAGAATTGCCAGATTGATATGGCCCCCGCGGATCATTGCAAACGAATCCGCGCTCGAAAAATAACTCGACCCTGGCAGGGCGGTGACGAGCTGCTTGCCGGCGTTGATCAAATCGGGGTCAATTTCCTCCTCGAGCGGAAACGGACCAATGCCAAGCAGGCCATTTTCCGACTGCAGCATCACGTCAATCCCCGGTGGGATGTAGTTGGCAACCAATGTGGGCAGACCGATGCCGAGATTGACGTAGAAACCGTCCTTCAGCTCCTGCGCCGCGCGCGCAGCCATTTGTTCGCGAGTCCAAGCCATTTCAGCTCTTCCTTATGGTTCGATTCTCGATGCGCTTTTCTGGCGTGGCATTGAGCACCAGCCGCTGCACAAAAATTCCCGGCGTGTGTACGTTGTCAGGATCGAGCACACCATTTTCGACAATCTCTTCGACCTCCGCGATTGTCACCCGGCCGCACATTGCAACTACCGGGTTGAAATTTCGCGCTGTCTTGCGGTACACGAGGTTGCCTTGCTTATCGGCTTTCCACGCCTTTACAAGCGAGAGATCAGAGCGAATCGCGCGCTCCATTACGTATTCCTTGTTGCCCCACACGCCATCGAACTTCTGCGTCGGTTTGCCTTCTGCGACGATGGTTCCGAAACCGGTGCGCGCGAAAAACGCCGGAATTCCCGCGCCGCCTGCACGCATCCGCTCGGCCAGCGTGCCCTGTGGCGTGAACTCAAGCTCCAGCTCGCCCGAAAGGTACTGGCGTTCGAACTCCTTGTTCTCGCCTACATACGACGAAATCATCTTGCCGATCTGGCGCGTGGCCAGCAGGAGCCCAAGGCCAGCGCCATCAATGCCGGCGTTGTTGCTGACGCAGGTGAGCTTCTTGGCGCCGCTATCGCGTAACGCGACAATCAACGCTTCCGGAATGCCGCACAAACCAAAGCCGCCCACCGCAACGATCTGTCCATCGCTGACGACGTCGGCCAGCGCGGCCGCGGCCGAGGGAAACACCTTGTTCATCGAATTCTCCAGCTATCGGCGGCGATTCTAGGTGATCGCTGCCCGGACGGTTTCAGGCCACGGTGCCGATTTGTTCGCTGTGTAGTCGTACCACACGATGACGGAGCGCCCGGCGGCATAGACCACTGCAGGTTCACCGGCCCGCTCAATTTTCACCGACATCTCCACGCTCGACCTTCCAACCCGCGTGACGACCTGGGTAACAATGGCAGTCGCGGGATACGTCATGGCTTTCAAGAAATCACAGCCGACGTGCGCAAGAATGGGCGCCTCGCCGACGGGCAACGTTGGAAACCCAAACCGGGCGAACCACCGGATGCGGGCTTCTTCCATCAGCCGGAAATACATCACATTGTTCAGGTG
>JACCYC010000173.1 GCA_013696665.1 Burkholderiaceae bacterium
GTGCTGATGTACGCCGCGCACAACGCGAATTTGGCAGCGGGAGTGGCGTGGTACGGACCCACCGTGCGCAGCTATCACCCCGGAGACAGAACGGCAGTTGATGTCGCAGCGCAGATCAAAGTGCCGCTGCTCGGTCTGTTTGGTGGCGTGGATGCGGGCATCCCAAACGAAACAGTCGACGAGTTTGGACGAGCACTGAAGTCCGCCGGCAATGTGCTCTCGCAAATAGTGATTTATCCGGAGGCAGGGCATGCATTTCACGCCGACTACCGACCGGGCTATCGCAAAGATGCCGCCGATGATGGCTGGAGCAGGCTGACGGCCTGGTTCGAGCAATTTCTACTGAGCAGCAAGAGTTGACAGCACTGCTACTCTGGGCAAGAAATCTGGGGCGCACCAACCGTGCGCCCCTTTGCTTTGAACTGCAAATAGACTTTCAATTTTGATGACGCTGAGCTACATCGTCCTTGCCAACCTGTTGTCGACTCTGCTGTCGCTTGGATTCGCGGCGTTGCTCAGCTTCCGTTATCTGGGCAAGCTGATCGACCGGCTCGTACCCGTGTCGGCGGGTCTGCTTCTGGCCACTGCAATAACGCACCTGTTACCGGAGGCTTTCAACAGCGATGCCGATCCTTTCAAGCTGGGGTGGGTAATCCTCATCGGCATCCTCGGATTGTTTGTGCTGGAAAAGCTCGCGCTGATTCATCACACCCATCATCACGAAGGCGATCTGCACCTGCATCACCACGGACACGACGCGCATGAGGCCGGGCGAGGCGGCATGCCCATCCTGATTGGCGATGCATTTCACAATTTTGCCGACGGCATCGTCATCGCGGGTGCGTTCCTGGTCGACACGCAGCTCGGCGTCGTCTCCACACTAGCCGTAATGGCGCACGAGATTCCGCATGAGGTCGGTGACTTCATGATTTTACTGAATGCGGGCTTCACGCGTCGACGCGCGTTTCTGTTCAACCTGATCTCCGGCTTGTCGGCAGTTGTGGGTGGAGTCATTGGCTACTTCGTGCTCGATACGATGCAGGCATTGCTGCCGTATGCACTGGCGATCGCCGCGGCAAGTTTTATCTACATCGCACTGTCGGACCTGCTGCCCGAGATGATGCGGCGTTCATCGCTTGCCAAGTCGCTGCCGGAAGTCGGGCTGGTGTTACTCGGGGTGCTGATCGCAGCGCTGGCGACCGGCGGTGTCCACTAGATTTCTTTGCGCGCGGGTTCGTCACCCGTCGCGATCGGGCGGGATCGATCCGCGATCCATTCACTCCACGATCCACCGTACAGCGCGGAACCGGACAAACCCGCGATCTCCATCGCAAAGACGTTGTGGCACGCAGTCACTCCAGACCCGCATTGGTGAGTGATTTGCGTCGCGGTGCGACTTTGCATCAGCTGCTCGAATTCGGCGCGCAATTCGCTTGGCGCCTTGAACGTCTGATCCGGATTGAGATTGGACTGCCACGGCCGGTTCCGCGCGCCCGGAATGTGGCCCGCGATCGGGTCGACGGGTTCTTGCTCGCCGCGGTAACGCTCGGGTGTGCGCGCGTCGAGCAACATCTGCTCATGCGAGTGAAGTGCTCGCTGCACATGATCGACTGTTGCCAGGGGCATCAGCGATTCTCGCGCGGAGAACTTGCCTGAGTTTAAATCGGGCTCGCCTGTGCTGGACTCATTCGTTAGCGCCCACCACGCGGGCCACCCACCGTCGAGCAACGCAACCTGCCGATGGCCGAGCCAGCGCGCAACCCACCACATTCGCGCGGCAAATTGGCCACCTTGCGCGTCGTAGGCAACGATCTGCGTGTCGGCATTGATTCCCCAACGCTGAAATGCTTTCACCAGTTGATCACGTGGCGGGAGTGGATGACGGCCGTTATGACCGGTCTTCGTACCGGACAGGTCCACATCAACGTTTGCGAACACGGCGCCCGGGATGTGACCGGCGCGATACGCGCGAAGTCCTGCGTTGGTGTCGAATAGATCGTGTCTGACGTCAACCACGCGCCAACGCGGGTTGCGTAGATGCTCGCGCAAGCGTTCGACGCTGACCAGCATCGATAAATCTTCATTCGTCATTGGCGTTGGCTCATTTCTCGGCGGCGGGCTCGATGCTCGTTATCTCAGCAGGCGACGAGTGCCGCCGGCGCGCAGTTACGGTGCTCGCCATCACGCCGCTAAAGATGATGACCGCAATACCGATCCATCCAACCATCGTAATTTGATCGCCAAACAACGCTACACCGATGATGGACGCGAACACGATCGCGGAATACTGCAAGTTGGCTACGAGCAGCGTATGACGGCTGCCATAGGCGCGCGTCATTGCCAGCTGCGCGAGCAATGCCGATACTCCGACGCCGGCCAATAGCAACGCGCCCTCGCGGTTGTGACTTGAAAACCCGGTCATCAGCGATCCCGCTAACCCCAGCAGCGTTCCGGTGAGCGAGAAGTAAAACACCGTGCGCCATTCGGGTTCGCCCAGCCGTCCCAGCTCGCGCACGTGCCAGTAAGCGACCGCTGCGAACACGCCGGAAAAGACGCCAGCCAATGCAACTACCCCTTGATCGCGCGAGAAACTCGGCTGCAATACCAGCAACACGCCCGCGAACCCCGCCGCCACGGCCATCACCAGCTTCGCATCGACCTGTTGATGCCGATAAAATGAAATGCCGACCACCGCCGCGGCCAGATACAAAGACGACGCGTAGTTCAGCGTCATCGCAGTGCCCAGCGGAAGTAACGTCGTTGCGTAGAACCACAATGCCAGCGCAACCGTCCCGTTAACGCTGCGTCGAAGATGCATGCCCAGTCGTGCCGTTGACAACGACGCACCCCGCCACAGTACGAATACATACAGAATCACAGCGCCGATCAACGAGCGATACAGCACGATCTCTGCGATGCCATAGTGTCGCGCGGCCCATTTGACGCAAGCCCCCATGACCGAGAACAGAAACGCCGCAACCACCATCCAGAGCGCACTCATCGCCGCGAATTCTAGAGGCAGTGTCCTGCTCTAGAATCGCCAACGATGAAGGCAACGTCCACTTCGCCAGCCACTGAGGCTGCGCAGTCCATGGAATCGATCAGTTTCGAGCAGGCGCTTGACGAGCTCGATGCGCTGGTGCGCCGGATGGAGTCAGGCCAGTTGTCTCTGGACGATTCGATCGCTGCTTACCGCCGCGGCGCGGAGCTGGCGCGCTTTTGCCAGAACAAGCTTGCGAATGCAGAGCAGGAGATCAAGCGACTCGAGGGCGATCTGCTGAAGCCAGTCGATATCTCCGAGCTGAGAGTAGGCGCCGACCGGGCAATTCTGAAGGATCCCGGCGCAGGCCGTACTGGATGAGTTGCACTGCCGCCGTTATCGATTCGTCGCTCGCAGCAGTGGCTTTCGAGCAATGGATGCAAGACGCGGGTAATCGATTCGAGGACGCAGCGCAACGCGTGTTGCCGCAGCCGGAAGTCGTGCCGCAGCGCCTGCATAGTGCGATGCGTTACGCGGTGCTCGACGGTGGCAAGCGCGTACGACCGTTATTGGTGTATGCGGCCGGAGAGGTCACACACGCGGACGGCGATGCGCTCGATCGCGCGGCACTAGCGGTCGAATTCGTGCACGCATACTCGCTGGTGCACGATGACATGCCTTGCATGGACGACGATGTCCTGCG